>NZ_JAVCWM010000020.1:0-129244 GCF_030846495.1 Massilia scottii
CAAGGAGGGCGTTTTGGCTTACCATAACGTCAATCTTTATCCGATTCCCCCTACCCGATCACCATGACACTTTCCGTTGGCAGCAAGCTCTTCTCCGCTTTGTTCATCGCCGCTGCCGCCCTGGGCGCCGCCCCGCAGGCCGGGGCCGCCACACCGGTGGGCGCGCCGCTGGTCACCGGCTTGCCCGATTTCACCGACCTGATCGACAAGGTCGGGCCGGCGGTGGTCGATATCCGCACCACCGAAAAGCTCAAGCCGGGCGAGCGCGCGCCCACCGAGGAAGAAGTGCTGGACCTGCTGCGCCGCTTCTACGGCGCGCAGGACCCGCGCGGCAGGCGCGCTCCCCAGCTGCCGCCCCAGGCCCCGTCCCAGGAAGACGAGCTGCAGCGCGGCGTCGGGTCCGGTTTTCTCATTTCGGCCGACGGCTTTGTGCTCACCAACGCCCATGTGGTCGACGGCGCCGACGAAGTGCTGGTCACCCTGACCGACCGGCGCGAATTCAAGGCCCGCGTGCTCGGTTCCGACAAGCGCTCGGACGTGGCCCTGCTCAAGCTCGACGCCCAACAGTTGCCCAGCCTGACCATCGGCGACTCCGGCAAGATCCGCGTGGGCGAATGGGTGATCGCCATCGGCTCGCCCTTTAACCTGAACAATACCGTCACGGCCGGCATCATTTCGGCCAAGTCGCGCGATACCGGCGACTTCCTGCCCCTGATCCAGAGCGATGTGGCGGTCAATCCCGGCAACTCGGGCGGCCCCCTGATCAATATGCGCGGCGAAGTCATCGGCATCAATTCCCAGATCGCGACCCTCTCCGGCGGCTACAACGGCATTTCCTTTGCCGTGCCGATCGATGAAGTGATGCGCGTTGCCGACCAGCTCAAGAAGAGCGGCAAGGTCACGCGCGGGCGCCTCGGGGTCGAGATCGACGAACTGACCAAGGACGTGGCCGAGGCGCTGGGCCTGGGCCAGGCGCGCGGCGTCGAAGTGGTGCGGGTGGAGGCGGGCGGTCCGGCCGACAAGGATGGCATCAAGGTCGGCGACATCATCCTCAAGTTCAACGGCAAGGAAATCGAGCGCAGCGGCGATTTGCCGCGCCTGGTGGGCGCCACGGCCGTGGGCAGCAAGGCCGTGGTCACGGTCTGGCGCCAGGGCCAGCAGAAAGATATTCCGGTCAACATCGTCACGCTCGACGACGACAAGGCCGCGCGCAAGCCGGGTCCCAAAAAGCCGGGTCCCGAGCAGCGCCCCAACGCGCTGGGCTTGCATGTGTCGGACCTGAGCGAGGCGCAGCGCAAGGAGTTGCAGATCGACGGCGGCGTGCTGGTCGACGCCAGCGAAGCGCTGGCGGCGCGTGCCGGCCTGCGTCCCGGCGACCTGATCCTGCAACTGAACAATATCGAAATCAGGGATGCCAAACAGTTCAACGCCATGGTCGCCCGGCTCGATACCCGCAAAAATGCCCTGGTGCTGGTGCGGCGCGACGACACCGCCCAGTACGTGGTGATCCATCCCAAAACAAGTTGAGCCCCCGGCCAACCAGCCATCGCCGGCGCCCCCTGGCCGCCGGCTTTTCCTTTTTGATAACATGATTGCCATGATCCGATTCACCCTGTATTCCCGCAGCTACTGCCACCTGTGCGACGACTTGCTCGACGCCCTCAATGCCCTGCAAACCGAGACCGTGCGCTTCGCCGTCGAGGTGATCGACGTCGATGCCGACCCGGCCCTGGTCGAGCGCTTCGACGAACTGGTGCCGGTGTTGTTCGGCGACCCGGCCGGCCCCGAGCTGTGCCACTACTTCCTCGACGAAGCGGCCGTACGTGCCTACCTGGCGGCATCGCCTGTGTCGATTTAACAATGTTTACACGGAATTCGGCAATAGACCGGCTTTCTACCCTGAAATCCGGTAAAATGCGGGGTCGGAATCAGCTTCTGTTCTGAGCTTGACAGCTTCTCTCGCTTGACAAGGCGCTCGCCTGGGGATAGCCATGCCCCCACGGAGCGCTTTTTTCGTATGGGGCGGCGTCGCTCCGATACGGCAAGCCGACGCAGCAAGCTGGAGCAGCAAGCTGACGCAGCAAGCTGGAGCAGCAAAGCCCGCGCGACCACCCCGAATGTCGTCCTTCCCTACTTGGTTTTGAATTGCATTAATGAACAACATACGTAACTTCTCCATCATCGCCCACATCGATCACGGCAAATCGACCCTCGCCGACCGCATCATCCAGATCTGCGGCGGCTTGTCCGACCGCGACATGGAAGCCCAGGTGCTCGATTCGATGGACCTGGAACGCGAGCGCGGCATCACCATCAAGGCCCAGACCGCGGCCCTGCATTACAAGGCGCGCGACGGCCAGGTGTACAACCTGAACCTGATCGATACGCCGGGCCACGTCGACTTCAGCTATGAAGTGTCGCGCTCGCTGTCGGCGTGCGAAGGCGCGCTGCTGGTGGTCGATGCTTCCCAGGGCGTGGAAGCGCAGACGGTGGCGAACTGCTACACCGCGCTCGACCTGGGCGTGGAAGTGGTGCCGGTTCTCAACAAGATCGACTTGCCGCACGCCGATCCGGCCAATGCCATCGCCGAGATCGAAGACGTGATCGGGATCGATGCGACCGACGCCGTCAAGTGTTCGGCCAAGAGCGGCCTGGGCGTGGAAGACGTGCTCGAATCGCTGATCGCCCGGGTCCCGCCGCCAAAGGGCGATCCGGACGCGCCGCTGCAGGCGCTGATCGTCGACTCGTGGTTCGATAACTACGTCGGCGTGGTGATGCTGGTGCGCGTGATCAACGGCACCCTGAAGCCGAAAGAAAAAATCCTGCTGATGGCGTCCGAATCGGTGCAGCTGGTCGAGAGCGTGGGCGTGTTCAGCCCGAAATCGCAATCCTTGCCGCAGATTTCCGCCGGCCAGGTCGGCTTCGTCATCGCCGGCATCAAGGAACTCAAGGCCGCCAAGGTCGGCGACACGGTGACCCACGCCGCCAAGCCGGCTAGCTCGCCCCTGCCGGGCTTCAAGGAAGTCCAGCCGCAGGTGTTCGCCGGCCTGTTCCCGGTCGAGGCGAACCAGTACGATGCGCTGCGCGACTCGCTCGAAAAGCTCAAGCTCAACGATGCGGCCCTGATGTACGAGCCGGAAGTGTCGCAGGCGCTGGGCTTTGGCTTCCGCTGCGGCTTCCTGGGCCTGCTGCACATGGAAATCGTGCAGGAACGCCTGGAGCGCGAATTCGACATGGACCTGATCACCACGGCGCCGACCGTGGTGTACGAAGTGATCATGCGCGACGGCTCCCTGATCCGGGTCGACAATCCATCCAAGATGCCGGACCCGTCCAAGATCGAGGAAGTGCGCGAGCCGATCGTCACGGTCAACCTGTACATGCCGCAGGAATACGTGGGCTCGGTCATCACCCTGTGCATCGGCAAGCGCGGCGTGCAGATGGACATGAGCTACCACGGCCGCCAGGTCAAGCTGATCTACGAAATGCCGATGGCCGAGATCGTTCTCGACTTCTTCGACCGCCTCAAGTCGACCTCGCGCGGCTATGCCTCGATGGATTACGAGTTCAAGGAATACCGGGCCGCGGACGTGGTCAAGGTCGATATGCTGATCAACAGCGAAAAAGTCGATGCGCTGGCCATCATCGTGCACCGCGCCAACAGCCAGTTCCGCGGCCGCCAGGTCGCCGCCAAGATGCGCGAACTGATTCCACGCCAGATGTTCGACGTGGCGATCCAGGCCGCCATCGGCGCGACCGTCATTTCGCGCGAAAACGTCAAGGCGCTGCGCAAGAACGTGCTGGCCAAGTGCTACGGCGGCGATATCAGCCGCAAGAAGAAATTGCTCGAGAAGCAGAAGGCCGGCAAGAAGCGCATGAAGCAGGTGGGCTCGGTGGAAATTCCGCAAGAAGCCTTCCTGGCAATTTTACAAGTGGACGATAAATGAACCTGCAGTTTATCTTAGGGAATTTTGCACTGATCCTGTTCGTGTTGATGGTGCTCACGGGCATCGTCTGGTGCCTGGATGTGTTTTACTTCGCGCGCCAGCGGCGTGCCGCGGCCGATGCGGCCCTGGCCGCCTTCGACGCACGCAATGCCAAGCTGAGCACCGAGGGCATCAAGGTCGACAACACCAGCCGCCACTCGATCGAAGCGGCCATCCTGCGCCAGCCGACCTGGATCGAGTACTCGGGCAGCTTCTTCCCGGTGATTGCGCTGGTGTTCATCCTGCGCTCCTTCCTGTACGAGCCGTTCAAGATTCCCTCGGGTTCGATGGTGCCGACCCTGGTCATCGGCGACCTGATCCTGGTGAACAAGTTCACCTACGGCATCCGCCTGCCGGTGCTGAACCAGAAAATCATCGACGTCAACGACCCCCAGCGCGGCGACGTGATGGTGTTCAAATATCCCGACGATATGGCGCAGGATTACATCAAGCGGGTGGTCGGCATTCCCGGTGATAAAATCACGTATGAAAACAAGCGCCTGACCGTCAACGGCCAGGAAATAAAGTATACGGCGCTGCCCGATTTCCTCGACGAAGAGTCGCCCGTTTACCATAAGCAATACATGGAAGACCTGACCGGCGTGCCGCACCGCATCCTCAACGATGAGGGCAAGGCGGTGATCAACATCGACCAGGTCAAAAACTTCCCGCACCGGGAAGGCTGCACCTATACCGTCGATAAATTTACGTGTATCGTACCTCCAGGCAATTACTTTATGATGGGCGATAATCGGGACAATAGCTCCGACAGCCGTTATTGGGGATTCGTCCCGAATAAGAATATCGTGGGCAAGGCGTTTTTTGTCTGGATGAACCTGGGTAGTCTTGGCCGCATCGGCAGCATTCATTAAAGTCAAAAGGATTTACTATGTACGGATCGAAACCCGTCAATCTGGCGAAACAGCAGGGCGTATCCTTGTCAGGCTTGATTTTCTTGCTGGCAATCATTACCTTTATTGCCATGTTCGCCATGAAAGTCTTTCCGACCTTTCTGGAATACCGCTCGGTCAAGGCCGGCATCATCGCCGCCAAGAAGATCGACGGCACGGTGCGCGACATCCAGCTGTCCTTCGACAAGCACGCCGACATCAACAGCATCAAAACGATCAAGGGCACCGACCTGATCATCACCAAGGAAACCGGCGAGACCCAGGTGGCATTTGCCTACACCTCGCGCATTCCGCTGATCACCAATGTCACGCTGCTGATCGATTACTCGGGCACCACCGACCCGAGCGGCGTCATTCCTGAAAAACCAGCAGACCCCATCCGTTAAGGCAGTCCAACCAAGAAATCCGACACATGAATCTTCAGTTATTGCAAACGCGCTTAGGGTATACGTTCCAGGATGCTGGCCTGTTGCAGCAAGCCTTGACGCACCGCAGCCACAGCAGTTTGCATAACGAGCGCCTCGAGTTTCTCGGCGATTCGATCCTGAACTGCGTGGTGGCGTCGGTGCTGTACGAGCGTTTTACCGCCATCGACGAGGGCGACCTGTCGCGCCTGCGCGCCAACCTGGTCAAGCAGCAGTCGCTCTACGAGATCGCCCAGAAGCTGGAATTGTCGCAATTTTTGCGCCTGGGCGAGGGTGAGCTCAAGTCCGGCGGCTTTCGCCGGCCCTCGATCCTGGCCGACACGCTCGAAGCGCTGCTGGGCGCGATTTTCCTCGACGCCGGCTTCAATGCCGCGCGCGACGTGATCCGCGCCTTCTACATCCCGATTCTCGACTCGGTCGACCCGCGCACGCTCGGCAAGGATGCCAAGACCTTGCTCCAGGAATTTTTGCAAAGTAAAAAGATCTCGCTGCCGACCTATAACGTGGTGGCCACCCATGGCGCCGCGCACAGCCAGGAATTCGAGATCGAATGCCTGGTGCCCAAGCTCGGCATCCAGGTCTACGGCCGTGGCGGCAGCCGCCGCGCCGGCGAACAGGCCGCCGCCAAGCTCGCGCTCGAAGTGGCCGAGCAAGCCTTGCTGAAAACCCCGCCGGCCGGCCGCAAGGCCAAGCCGCGCGCCGCCCAGCTCAAGCTGGCCGGCATCGCCACCATCCAGAGCGACGCCGAGCCCGACGCCGACGACGACAGCACGCTGCCGGTCGACGCCAAAACCCCTAAACACCCGCATCCAGAAACGAAATCAGCATGAACGCCACAACTACCCCAGAAAACTTCCGTTGTGGCTATATCGCCATCGTCGGCCGCCCCAACGTGGGCAAATCGACCCTGATGAACGTGCTGATCGGCGCCAAGGTCTCGATCACCTCGCGCAAGGCCCAGACCACGCGCCACCGCATCACCGGCATCCAGACCGTGGACGACGCCCAGTTCATCTACGTGGACACGCCGGGCTTCCAGACGCGCCACTCGAATGCGCTCAACAAGACGCTCAACAAGACCGTCACCAATACGCTCATTTCGGCCGATGTGATCCTGTACCTGATCGAGGCGGGCACCTTCGGCCCGGCCGACCAGCAGGTGATCGACCTGCTGCCCACGGACGTGCCGTGCATCCTGGTCATCAACAAGTCGGACCGGGTCAAGGACAAGGCGGCCCTGATGCCGTTCGCCCAGCAGATCGCGGCCAAGCATGATTTTGCCGCCATCGTGCCTGTCTCGGCCAAGCTCAAGTTCCAGCTCGACGGCCTGCAAAACGAGATCAAGCGCCTGCTGCCCGAGAACGCGCCCGTGTTCGGCCCGGACGACATCACCGACCGCAGCGAAAAATTCCTCGCTTCCGAAATCGTGCGCGAAAAGCTGTTCCGCCTCGTCGGCGACGAACTGCCGTACACCAGCACCGTCCTGATCGAAAAATTCGAGCAGGAAGGCGACCTGCGGCGCGTGTTCGCCGCCATCCTGGTCGAGCGCGACACGCACAAGTCGATGGTCATCGGCAACAAGGGCGCGCGCCTGAAGGAAGTATCGACCCAGTCGCGGCTCGACATGGAAAAGCTGTTCGGCGGCCCGGTGTACCTGGAGATCTGGGTCAAGGTCAAATCCGGCTGGGCCGACAATGAAGCCGGCTTGCGCGCCTACGGCTACGAGTAAGCGCGGAGCAGCGCCACCCGCATGCCCACCAACGAGGCCGACCTGACCGTCGCCGTAGCGGCCAGCGCGGCTCCTGCCGCGGCGGCGCCTTCCCCAGTGGCCAGGCGGCGCGTCCCCCAGCGCGGCGAGCGGGTCGGCGACCAGCCATCGTTCGTGCTGCACAGTTATCCGTACAAGGAAACGAGCCTGATCGTCGACATGTTCACGCGCGACTTCGGCCGCGTGGGACTGGTCGCCAAGGGCGCCAAGCGGCCGCTGTCGAAACTGCGCGGCGTGCTGCAGACCTTCCAGCCGCTGCAGGCCGCGTGGAGCGGCAAGTCCGAACTGCGCACCCTGATCGACGCCGAGTGGGTGGGCGGCATGCTCCCCCTGGAGAAGACCGCGCTGCTGTGCGGCTTCTACCTCAACGAACTGCTGGTCAAGCTGATCGCGCGCGACGACCCGCACCCGGCCCTGTTCGACCACTATGTCTCGACCCTGAACCAGCTGGCCCACAACGAACCGGCGACTATCGTCTTGCGAAAATTCGAACGGGCCTTACTTAAAGAGACAGGCGTGGCCGCCGACCTGACGCGCTGCACCAGCACCCGCACGGCGGTCGAGCCGGATGGCCAGTACGTGGTCGACCCCGAGCGCGGCGCGCGCTTGGCGCGCGAATCGGACAGCTGGCCGGCGGTGAGCGGCAAAACGCTGCTCGACATGGAACGCGAAGATTACAGCGACCCCGTCACCCAGGCGCAGAGCAAGGTGCTGATGCGCTTCTTGCTGGCCCACCAGCTGGGCGGATCGCCCCTGAACACGCGCCAGATCCTGATCGACCTGATGCAGCTATAAATTAACCACGCAACCGACAACCATCATGAGCTTCCTTCAACCGAATGGCCCGGTCATCGACCTGGGCGTGAATATCGACCATGTGGCGACCCTGCGCAATGCGCGCGGCACCGTCTATCCGGACCCGCTGCGCGCGGCCATGCTGGCCGAGCAGGCCGGCGCCGACGTGATCACCCTGCATCTGCGCGAAGACCGGCGCCACATCAAGGACGCCGACGTGATCGCCCTGCGCCCGCAGCTGATGACGCGCATGAACCTGGAAGCGGCCGTCACGCGCGAGATGATCGACTTCGCCTGCGCCGTGCGGCCCCAGGACGTATGCCTGGTGCCCGAGCGGCGCGAGGAAGTGACCACCGAAGGCGGCCTCGATGTGATCCGCTACTACCGGCAAGTCGAAGCGGCCGTCAAGCAGCTGCAAGGGGAGGGCATTCGCGTGAGCCTGTTCATCGACGCCGACCAAGCGCAGATCGGCGCCGCCGCCGACATGGGCGTGCCGGTGATCGAACTGCACACCGGGCGCTATGCCGAAGCGGGCGATGGCGAACTGGCGCATGAACTTGAGCGCATCCGGCTCGGGGCCCGCTTTGGCGTCTCGCGCGGCCTGAAGGTCAATGCCGGCCACGGCCTGCACTACCAGAACGTGCAGGCCATCGCGGCCATCGCCGATATCGGCGAACTCAATATCGGCCACGCGATCGTCGCCCATGCGCTGTTTGCCGGTTTCGAAAACGCCGTGCGCGAGATGAAGGCCATCATGGTCGCCGCGCGCCTGGCCGCGCGCGTGGCGGCATAACCGGCGCCGCCGATGATCTACGGGATCGGCACCGACATCGTGCAGATCGCGCGCATCGAGGCGGCGCTGGCGCGCAGCGAGCGCTTCGCCACAAAAATTTTGGGCGAGGACGAACTGGCGGTGTTCCGCCAGCGCCGCGAGCAGAACGCGGTACGCGGCGTGCGCTACCTGGCCACGCGCTTCGCAGCCAAGGAAGCGTTCTCGAAAGCGATCGGCCTGGGCCTGTGCCTGCCGATGGCCTGGCGCAGCGCGCAGATGCTCAACACGCCCGCCGGCCAGCCCGTCATGGTGTGCAGTGGCGCGCTCGATGCCTTTATGCGGCAAAATGGGCTCAGTGCCCAGGTGACGGTGAGCGATGAAGCCGAGTACGGCGTCGCCTTCGTGATCGTCACCCGGCAAGCCTGATTTAATTGACCCGGATTGATGCTGCAATGACCGATGTAATTTCCAACGCAAACCCCGTTCCGGCTCCACCGCCCGACCCGGGTGCGGCCGCCGCCGCGCGCGAACAGGTGCTCGCCACCGTCGCCAAGCTGCCCAACCTGCCGGGCGTGTACCGTTATTTCGACGCCGTTGATGCGGTCCTGTACGTGGGCAAGGCGCGCGACCTCAAGAAGCGCGTGTCGAGCTACTTCCAGAAGAACCTGGCCAGCCCGCGCATCGCCATGATGGTCGAGCGCATCGCGCGCCTCGAAACCACCGTCACGCACAGCGAGGCCGAAGCGCTGATCCTCGAAAATAACCTGATCAAGACGCTCAAGCCGCGTTTTAACATCCTGTTCCGCGACGATAAGTCGTATCCCTACCTGAAGATCACCGGGCAGGATGTGCCGCGCATGGCTTACTACCGCGGCGCGGTCGACAAGAAGAACCAGTATTTCGGCCCCTTCCCGAGCGCCTGGGCGGTCAAGGAATCGATGCAGATCCTGCAGAAGGTGTTCATGCTGCGCACCTGCGAGGACAGCGTGTACTCGAACCGTACGCGCCCCTGCCTGCTGCACCAGATCGGCCGCTGCAGCGGTCCCTGCGTGGACCTGATCACGCGCGACGACTACAAGATCGACGTCGACAACGCCGCCAAATTCCTGCGCGGGCGCCAGAGTGAAGTGATGGCCGACCTGGAAGCGAAGATGCACGCGTTCGCGGGCGAACTCAAATTCGAGCAGGCCGCCGCGGTGCGCAACCAGATCCAGTCGCTGGCGCGCGTGCTGCACCAGCAAAGCATGGAAACCGGCGGCGACGCCGACGTCGACATCATCGCCGTGGTGGTGCAGGGCGGGCGCGCCTGCGTCAACCTGGCGATGGTGCGCGGCGGGCGCCACCTGGGCGACCGCGCCTACTTTCCGACCCAGGTCAGCGACGCCGCCGCGATTGCCGAAGGCTCGATCGAAGTCGAAGTGCTGGCGGCCTTTCTGGCGCAGCACTACAGCGAAAAATTCATCCCCGGGGTGCTGATCCTGAATATCGAATTCGACCAGCCGGCGTTGATGGTGGCGCTCACCGAGCAGTGCGGGCACCGCATCAACCTGATTTTCCAGCCGCAGGGGCAGCGCCGCCAGTGGCTGGAAATGGCGCACAAGGGCGCCGAGATTTCGCTGGCGCGCCTGCTGTCCGAGCAGGGTTCGCAGCAATCGCGCACGCGCGCGCTGGCCGAAGCGCTGGCACTCGATGCGACCGACCTCGATGCCCTGCGCATCGAGTGCTTCGACATCAGCCACACGCAGGGCGAGGCGACCCAGGCCTCGTGCGTGGTGTTCCATCACCACGCCATGCAGAACGGCGAATACCGGCGCTACAACATCAACGGCATCACGCCGGGCGACGATTACGCGGCCATGCGCCAGGTCTTGATGCGCCGTTACGAAAAGGTCGCCAACGGCGATGGCGTCATGCCCGACGTGGTGCTGATCGACGGCGGCAAGGGCCAGATCGAAATGGCGCGCCAGGTGTTCGCCGAACTGGGCCTGGATATCTCGCTGATCGTCGGCGTGGCCAAAGGGGAGGGGCGCCGGGTCGGCCTGGAGACGCTGATGTTCGTCGACGGGCGCGCCGCGCAGGAGCTGGGCAAGGAATCGGCGGCGCTGATGCTGGTCGCCCTGATCCGCGACGAGGCGCACCGCTTTGCCATCACCGGCATGCGCGCCAAGCGCGCCAAGACGCGCCAGACCTCGCGCCTGGAAGAGATCGAGGGCATCGGGGCCAAGCGCCGCCAGAAGCTGCTGGCGCGCTTTGGCGGCCTGCGTGGCGTGGTCGACGCCAGCGTCGAAGACCTGATGTCGGTGGAAGGCATTTCGACCCAGCTGGCCGAAGAGATTTACAAGCAGCTGCATTGACCGGCATGACGCGACCGTGCGCGGCATGCCCGCGCACGGTCCAAACTGGTTAAAAGATCATTAGCAAGGTAGACTAGCGGCGCAAGCATCTATCAACGCTTAACCAGTGCGCCCGCCTCTATGCCCTTTAATATCCCGATTCTCCTGACCTGGTTACGTGTAGCCCTGATTCCCCTCGTTGTGGGCGTGTACTACCTGCCCGCCCACTGGCTGCCGCGCTCCGACCAGGACACGGCCGCCACCCTGGTGTTCGTCATCGCCGCCATCACCGACTGGTTCGACGGCTTCCTGGCGCGGCGCTGGAACCAGACCTCGGCCTTCGGCGCCTTTCTCGATCCGGTGGCCGACAAGCTGATGGTGGCCGGCGCGCTGCTGGTGCTGGTGCACCTGGACCGGGTCGAACACTTCATCGCCTTCATCATCATCGGCCGCGAGATCGCCATTTCGGCCCTGCGCGAATGGATGGCGCAGATCGGCGCATCGCGTTCGGTGGCGGTCAGCTCGATCGGCAAGATCAAGACCGCCGCGCAGATGACCGCCATTCCGCTGCTGCTGTGGCACGACATGCTGTTCCGCGTCGTCGACACCCAGCGCCTGGGCGAATACCTGATGTACCTGGCCGCCGTGCTGACCGTCTGGTCGATGTTCTACTACATGCGCCTGGCGTGGCCGCTGATCAAGGAAAAGGGCGGCATGATGGATTGATGGAAGTAATGGCCTGTCGAACCTTGACAGGCTGTCCAGATCATCTATAATGCCGCCCTGTTGTGACGATGTTGTAACGATGTTGAAACCAAGCGGGAGTAGCTCAGTTGGTAGAGCGCAACCTTGCCAAGGTTGAGGTCGAGAGTTCGAGACTCTTCTCCCGCTCCAGATACTTGGAGAAAACGTCGTCAGGTTATCCTTGAAATGTTGCTTTGTTTCTGCGATAATCATGGTCTTGAAAAAATGCGGGAGTAGCTCAGTTGGTAGAGCGCAACCTTGCCAAGGTTGAGGTCGAGAGTTCGAGACTCTTCTCCCGCTCCAGTTTCTGGATCTGGCTTTAAGTGGCGGTAAGTAGTAGAATGCAGGACTCCAATGCGGGAGTAGCTCAGTTGGTAGAGCGCAACCTTGCCAAGGTTGAGGTCGAGAGTTCGAGACTCTTCTCCCGCTCCAGTTGTTATGGATCCGGCAGTAAATAGTAAGATGATAGCTCCAATGCGGGAGTAGCTCAGTTGGTAGAGCGCAACCTTGCCAAGGTTGAGGTCGAGAGTTCGAGACTCTTCTCCCGCTCCAGAATTCGAAAGGGAAGCATCGCTTCCTTTTTTTGTAACCCTCCCGGGGGTTGCGCAGCAAGTCTCTGGCGAGGTAGCAAAGAGGTTATGCAGCGGCCTGCAAAGCCGTTTAGACGGGTTCGATTCCCGTCCTCGCCTCCAGAAAATCAAGGACTTAGCGAATATATCGCCAGTCCAAACAGGGTTCGACCTCCGTCAAAACGGAGGTCGGCCACAATTCAAAACGGCCTGAAAACGGCCTGACGTTGTTTCCCTCCCGATATGCTCGGATCATGATTGGTCCATGACCACGATCAAAGCCCTGGCAAGCGGAGCGTTTCAGATCCGTGTCGTCAGCACTCTCCTTCCCAAACCGTTCTATGCCACCTTCGATACGAGGCAGCAGGCAGTTGCATACAGTCATCATCTCAAAGTATCTGCGCAACCAGTCCGTGCCTGTCTCCCAGAAGAAGTTGCTTGACACCATTCGGGCAGGCGTAGCCGACGTCGATACCAATGACCTGAACTATGAGTGCGCCGAAACGTGGATTCGCGGGATGAAGCATATCGACAACCTGTCTCCGAACACAATCAGGCACCGACACGGCGCGTTAGCAAGGTGGATCGGCTGGGTCTGCCGACGCCGTCCGCAGATCCGTCTAGCGAACCCGCTCCGGGCTTCTCAAGCGCGGCTTCGCAAGCTATACAGCAGAGAACGCGGCCCTGGCTGCCGCCAATGGTGGTAAAACAAAAGTGGACATCGAGCGCAACAGGCGGGCAAGCTCATCGCCCTCTGGTTCCCGGTAGGAACTCTATGCTTCATTGACACGGTGCCTCGTCGTTTCACCAACAAGGAAAAAGTGTTACTGCAAGACCGTGTGCGGCGCGCCAAGCGGGCGCAAACGGGTGGCGCTGCCGGCCACCTTGGTCCGCGTGGTGCTGCTGGCACCCCAAGCGAAGGAAGCGTTCACAGCGCTCTTCAAAAAGCGCAAACCGGATTTTTCGGATTTGCCTGATGCCGCGCCGCGCACTGCGGCACTATCGCCAATGTGAATCGGTGCAGCAGACCTGGTAACCCGGTATTGTGCACAATCCGGCACGTAATCCGCAGTCCGCCGTCATGCCGAACGCCCAGAATTTTACCGAAGGCAGCATGATGTTTGCGCAGTTCTGTGCAGTCTGGTTTGGCCGGTTTGTCAACGTGGCGCCATCTGCTCGCCGCACATCTGCTTCCGTCGGCGCAATGCCATGCGGCTACGCGATCGGCTCAGCGTTTTTTGTTTTCGTGGTCGAAGTTTCGTAGAAAAACATCGACAATTTCCCGAATCGACTTTTGCACCTTTGGTGGTAGCGACATGATGTCGTTCATTAGCACCAGGATGGGTGTCGATATGCTTGTTTCAGGAATCACCCCTTCTATCAAGGGCTCGTCGTTGTCGTCGCCAAAGCGCAGCCACGCGGCATTGACGCCTAACCAGGTCGCAAGCACCACCACTTTTTCGTGGCTGGGAACCGCCTCGCCTTGAAGCCATTTGCGGGCAGCGTGCACGCTGACCGCTGCGCCATCTGCACGGGCGTTGTAGGCACGGACGAATTGACTATATTTTATCGGGACCCCCGCCGCTTCCAGCGAAGTCTTCAGGCGATTGCTGAAATTGGTTTTCTCGGCATCTGCGATTTTTGAGCTCATACCAAAACGATACTGAAAGTCGAAAAGATGCGGCGCACAATTGTCGATAGCAGGGCAGTCGTACACCTCGGCGGCTCCGCGCAAGCGGCCGGCACAAAGCGCGGCGAACCATATTCAAGGGGGAATCGATTGATGCGCATGACTTACGCAATGTTTACATCCCATTGCTTTGCCGAGATGTCATCTTGCATGGCGCAGTCGCATGGCGTCGCTAAAGACGAGGCACGTCGCTTGCGCGAGCGCGCTTACGGCGTCTTCATGGGATGGCGGGTCTTGGCTGGCGCCAACGACGAGATCGACCGGTATATGTCTGACGAACAAAAACTTGCAGCCTTGCTTGCGTAATCGCCGCGCACTGTGCGCACAGCGGTGCTGCCCGCGGCGACCGCCCGGCCAGTGAACTGGACACGTCCGACGCACACCGTACTGTGCGGATTGCACGCGTCTGCCGGCGCCGGGCGCTTCCGGCTCAATCCTCCGAGCCATCGCTGCCGCCCTGCTGGCGGGATAACACTTCCCGTAATATGCCGGCGTCGGTGCGGGCCTGGCGCGCCAGGGCCGCATAGCCGGGTTCGGGAAACATGCTGCGGCCGATCAACTCCGCAGCGAGTTGCTCGGCCAGACTCTCCTTTTCTTGCAGTGCGCGTAAAGCCGACGACAGGGCCGCTTCGACTGCGGCATCCTGCTGTTCGACCAATGCCAGCAAGGTATAGCTATGCCCGGTGTGGCAGCGGAAGCGGCAGGGTTGCCTGATGTTGAGCTGAAACAGGGCGCCGCCGCATTCGGGACAGCTGTACTGCGACGGCGTCGCTATATGTTTGAGTTGATCCATGTTGCCCAGGCCCATCGCAAAATTGTTTTCTATATCGATCCAATCCGGTGCCGGCGCAGCTTGTGGCGTCATCGGCGCAGCGCTGGCCTCCACCAGGGCGACCAGCGCCCCCGCCATTCCTGCCAGCGGCACGCTCATGTCCACGGCGACTTGATGCAAGGCGTGGCGCGGCATGTCCGGCACGATGGCGTCTGCCGGGTCCTGCACCATGGCCTTGCCGCCGCGCGCCTTGATCGCTTGCAGACCGGCGGTACCGTCATCGAGGTAGCCCGTCAAAATGACACCGATGACATGCTTGCCGCCGCTCAGGGCGGCTGAGCGGAACAAGGTATCGATGGCAGGGCGCGTATGGTTTTCCTTGGGACCCCGGGTCACCACAGTGCGCCATGCCGTTCCATGCTGTTCGACCAGCAGATGGCGGTCCGGCGGCGCAATCAGGACCATGCCCGCCTTGAGCTCTTCATGATGGCGCGCGTGGCTGACCGGCAGCGCGCAGCGCCGCGCCAGTATCTGGGGCAGGATGCTGGGATGCTGGCCGATATGCATGACGATCAGTATGGCGGCAGGAAACCCCTGCGGTATGTCCGAGAGCATCCGGGTCAAGGCCTCCACGCCACCGGCCGAGGCACCGATCACAATCAGGTTGTTCATGTCTTTTCCTTTTCATCGTGGTGGCGGACGGCGCTTTGCCGGCGTTCCGATGGATTGCCGAGCAAGCGCTCGACCTGGCGCGCCAGATCGGTCATATCGACGGGCTTGCCGAGGTAGCCCGAATATCCGGCGGCAAGGGCTTCATCGATGTCTTGCTGGCGGCCCATGCCGGTGATCGCGATGGCGGGAACGGCGTGGTAGCCCGGGTGCTTGCGTATCTCCATGATGAAGCTGAGGCCGTCCATGTCGGGCATATGAATGTCGGAAAGCACCAGATCGAAGGACGCGCTGTCCAGCATTCCGAGCGCCTCGCGTGCGGAATTGCTTGCCGCAACCTTGGCACCATCCATCTCGAGCAGCATGGTAAATACCGTCAGCGCATCGTCGTTGTCGTCGACCAGCAGCACGCGCAAGTTCTCCAATGCGCGCGCTTGTGGTGCCTTGATATCGTTATGTCCCGGCAGCTCCGGCGCCAGCGGAAGCGTCACGGTAAAACTGGCCCCCTGGCCGGGTCCGGGCGATTCGGCCCGGACTTGCCCGCCGTGCAGTTGAACGATCTGCTGCACCAGCGCCAGGCCGATGCCGAGTCCTTTGCTGCCACGGAAATTATTGACCGTATCTTGCTTGAAAATATCAAAAATTGTTGGCAGAGCTTCGGCGCGGATGCCTTGTCCGGTATCGCGCACGCACAAGTGGGCCGCCTCCTTGTCCGCCTTCATGTCAATGCTTACCGTCCCCTCGGGCGGAGTGAATTTGACGGCGTTGCTCAGCAAATTCCATACGACCTGCTCCAGTCTCACTTCGTCCGCATAGACTGTCACGCCTCGATCGTTCGGCAATTGCACCACCAGCTTCGGTCCGGCTGGCCCGGTACCGATGGCGTCGACGATCATGCCGACCAGCGCGCACAGATCGACGCGGGTCCGGTTCAACTCCATTTTTTCGGTCGACACGCGCGACAGATCCAGCAGGTCGTTGATGATCTTGGACTGGCTGATGGTGGCTGAGCGAATCGCCGTCACCGCTTTCTGAAGCGGCGGCGCCGCATTGACGGCAGGCTGGCGCATCAGTACTTCCGCGTGCATGTGGATCAGGTTCAGGGGGTTTTTGAGTTCGTGCGACATGATGGCCGAAAATTGGTCTTTCTGGGCATTGTCAAGCTGCGCCTGGGAGCTGCGCTTTTTCTCGCGCTGTAGCTGTTCGGCCCGCCCCTTTTCCGCTTCCTGGCGCCCGGTGAGGCCGCGTCCGATCTTCGCATAGCCATTGAGCTGGTTGTCAAGCAAGGGAGTCATGACACCGCTGCAGAAGAACCGGCTGCCATCCTTGCGCAAGTGCCAGCGCTCGTCCTCGGCGCGCCCTTCATCGCGGGCGCGACGTTTTTCGTCGGGCGGCACGCCCGCCGCGCGGTCCTCTGGCGTGAAGATGAGCTCGTCCGATCGTCCGAGAATATCCTCCTCGCGATAGCCGAACATGCGCTCGGCGCCGCTGTTGAAACTGGTGATAAGCCCGTCGCGGTCCATGGTGATGATCGCATAGTCCTTGGTGCTGTCGGCCACCAGGCGCATCCTTTCTTCGCCCGCGCGCGCGCGTTCCTCGGCATTGCGGCGCGTCGTGATGTCGATGAAGGTCAGGACGGCACCGTCGATCCGATCGTGACCGGTGCGGTAGGGCAGCAGGCGTGCGATGAGCCAGCGCCCATCCTCGCTGGCCACTTCGCGCTCGACCGGGCGCAGCGAGCCGAATGTCGCTGCCGCATCCTTGGCCAGCTCGGGATAGCGCAGCTTGTGGGTGATGTCATGCAAGGGACGGCCGATATCGCTGGCGATGAGATTGAACAGATCGCAGGCGTGCGGCGTATAGCGCTTGATGCGCATGTCGCGGTCGACAAAAATGGTGGCCAGGTCGGTCGAGGCAATCAGGTTTTGCAGGTCGTCGTTGACCTTGCCGGTTTCCTCGACCTTGTTTTTGAGCTCGACGTTGACCGTCATCAGCTCCTCATTGACCGATTGAAGCTCTTCCTTGCTGGTCTCGAGTTCTTCCGTCGCCGAGCGCAATTCTTCATTGATCGCCTGTAACTCTTCATTGGCGGCCTTCAGTTCCTCGGTGGACGTTTCCGAGTGTTCTATCGTATCTTGCAACTGCACCCGGGTGCGCTGCAACTCCAGTTCGAGTCCCGTCACGATGGCGTCCGGAGCGAGCACGATATCGGCGCTACGCGCCTCTTCCACCGCCTGCTCGATCTTGTGAAACAGTACCAGAATGAAATCGGCGAGGGTGCTGGCATCGTAAAACGGCCGGACCACGATGTTGACAATGAAGACCTTGGTGCCGCGTTCGAAGCGGATGCCCCGCGTCTCCACACTTTTACCGCTCTGGATGGCGTTGAAGATGGCGGCGCGCAACTCCAGGCGCAATTCCGGTTCCACCAGGGCGATCAAGTTGCGAGATGGCTCTCCGGCGACATGCCGCAAGAATTGATGGCTGCCTTCGGACAAATGCACGATATTCGATTGCTGATCGATCAGCACGCTCGGCGGGGCATACTCCGCCAGGACACGCTGATGGACCCCGGCAAAGGAGGGTTTATCGCTGGCCGAGCGTTCCGGGTAGCTTACTGCTGTCGTGGCCATGTGCGGTGTCCGCATCGGAATGGACGAGCGCGGCAGCCTGGACGCGGTTTTGGCGCGGTAGATCCGATGTTTTTTGTCGACCGGTACGAAGAACTCGGTCAGCGCCTCCGCAGATTCCGAACTGCCAAGGAAGAGAAAGCCGCCTGGCTTGAGTACGAAGTGAAACATTTCCAGGACTGCGGCATGAGCTTCGCGATTCAGGTAGATCAGCAAGTTGCGGCAACTGATCAGATCGAGCGCGGAAAACGGCGGATCGCGCAACAGGTTCTGATTGGCGAACAAGATTTTGTCGCGTATGCTCTTTTTGATGCGATAGCGGCCCTCTTCCCTGATGAAATGCTCGGCCAGCCGTGTGCTGGAGAGATCGCGGACGAGCGCGGCGCCGTACACGCCGGCCCTGGCGACAGCGATAGCGCGTTCGTCGATATCCGAACCGAACAGTTGAAAATCGCACCCCGTTCCGCTCCTGCCAATATGTTCAGTCATCAGTATGCCAAGCGAATAGGCTTCTTCTCCAGTGGAGCAGCCGGCGCACCAGATACGCCGGACCGCATTCGGTTCGTCGCCGCCGAACATCTGGGGCAGTACCTCGCGTGCGAGGAGCTCAAAGGCCTCGGGGTCGCGAAAAAATTGGGTAACGCCGATCAGCATGTCTCGCAATAAGGCGTCGCTCTCGCTGCGATCCTCGCGCAGCAAGGCGCAATATTGCGTCAAGCTGGTCTTTTGCCTCACCTGGAGGCGGCGCTCGATACGCCGCAACACGGTCGCGCGTTTGTACTTGGTAAAGTCGTGCCCGGTGCGCTTGCGCAAGATCGAAATAATGTCACGCAAGGACTCTTCATCAGCGCCAGAGGACGCACGGCCGTCGGCGCCGGCGAGCGCCGCGTGTTCGCCGGTTTCCGGGGGCAGCGAAATTTGCCTTGCACTGTTCCACAGGGCCGCCAGTCGACACGGCATGTCAGCAACCGGCAACACGAAGTCGACGGCGCCGGTCTCGATGGCGGCGCGCGGCATGCCGGCAAATTCCGCGTCGTCCGGATCTTGGGCGAACACCATGCCGCCATTGTCTTTAATCGCTCTCAAGCCGGCCACGCCATCGCGTCCTGTCCCGGAAAGCAAGATCGCGACCGCTCGCGACTGATGGGCGAGCGCGAGCGTACGAAAAAACACATCGATGGCGATCGGCCAGCCGGACAGCGGCGCTCGCTCTTTGACACGAAGATAGCCATCAATCATTTCCAACTGTTTGTTGGGTGCAATAACGTACACATGCCGGGCCTCGATATGGGTCGCTTGTGTGACTTCCAGCACTTTCATGGACGTGCGCGCCTGTATCAGGGCACTGGCGTTGCTCTCGTGCGTAGGAGACAAATGCATGACCACGACGACGGCCATGGACAGATCGGGCGCGGTGTTTTGGAAAAATGCCAGAAGCGCTTGAAGGCCGCCGGCGGACGCGCCGATGCCGACAATGGGAAAATCCTGAGTGCTTGGCAAAGCGCGCATAAGTGATCTTTATTATAGTGACATACAAGGCTGCGCGCGGCCAGACTGGCTGCGCGCGAAGAAAACGCTAAGGAGCGCGAGGAAGGACTAGCTGGCTGTGTGCAGTGCGGCCGCGGCGCGCCGCCGGCCGTTTGTCGTCAGCACGCGCTGGATGATCTCCTTGGGCACGCCTTGCTCCATCAGGTAGACCTTGGCACTCGGATATCCCAGCGCTTCCTGATAGGCGATGGCGACCTCGATAACGCGGGCCAGCGAAGAATCGCCGCGCCGGCACAGCATATTTTCTTTGTTCATGAGAATGCCTATTTGTCTGTTTGTTCTTCTGCCGGGCCGGCCGGTGTTGCCGTGGGCTTTGCCAGTTGCTCCCCGGGCCACGCCGCTCGGACGGATGCGATGTGCTTGTATGGCCCGCAGCGCTTCAATGGTGCCTGCTTCGCGCCTTGCTGCTAGGGATCGCAACTGCGCCGGCGGTGGACGGCTTTGGTGAGGACGCGCCGTATGACGGATGGCGCTACCTGGGCGCGTTGCAGCAGCGCGCGAGCTGCCGCGTATCCGTCTGTTCTACGCAGGAGAATGGCTTGGGCAACCAAGCCGCTGGCCGGGGTGTTGGATTGCCTGCGATCCGGCTGCGTTCCGGTACGCAGATTGAACACTTCGCAAGCGGCAGCGGGCGGACCGGTGTATAAATCGCCCAACCACGGCGTGACGCCAGGCGTCAGCGTGGGTGGCGTCGATAAACACTTGCGCTTGCTTGCGATTCGATGCATGTGCGCGACACGGTGGCCAGCGTGGCGGTGGTGACGGCGCGCGATATCGCCGACCATGCCGATGCCTCGCTGACCGACATCATGGCGCGCCTGCCTGGCGTGAATACCCAGTCGGGCAACGAAACCTGGGGCATTCGCGGCGTGCCGGTGGCAGGCTTCGACGAGCAGGGACCGGCTACCAGCAATGGCGCGGTGTCGGTATATGTGGACGATGCATTGCAGCCGCACCGGATGCTGACCTTGAGCCCCTTACCGCTGTGGGACGTGGAGCAGATCGAGGTGTACCGCGGCTCCCAGTCGACCATGCAGGGCCGCAACGCGCTGGCCGGCGCGGTCGTGTTCCAGACCAGGAACCCGGGCTACACGCCGTCGCTGTCGGCGCGCATCAATGGCGGCAATGTTGGCCAGCGCGGCGCTTCCGTGGCCGGTGGCGGCGCGATCGTCGATGGCAAGCTGGCGGCCCGTTTCGCCGCCGATGTGCAGAGCGGCGACGGTTACATTCGCAACGACACCCTGGGCAAGGATGCCAATCCCCAGCGCAACGTCAACCTGCGCGGCAAACTGCTGCTTGAACCAATCGATGGCCTCGACCTGCTGTTGACGCTCTCGCACGCGCGCAACCGGCGCGGGATCCAGGCCGTCAACCAGGGGCCTCAATACTATACGGTGAGCTATAACACCGGGGAGTTCGACCAGCTCGACCAGGACAGCGCGACCCTGCGCGCCGATTACGTGCTCAATCCGGCCCTGACCCTGACCAGCATTACCTCGTCCTCGCGCGGCACCTACGATTCGCTGCTCGACTTCGACCAGCGCGCCGACCGCACCCAGGAAGTGCTGCGGGTCCACAAGAACAAGCTGTTCAACCAGGAAGCCAGGCTGGCATACAAGGTTCCCGGCCTGCAGGCGCAGGCAGGCGTGTATTACGGCACCGTCGGCAACGACATGGATGACCGCCTCAATTACAGCGGCGTGACCGTGGGCAGCGTCACCGGCACGACCCGCGTCGCCAGCCGCAGCGTGTTTGGCGAAGTTAATTGGGATGTCGTGCCGAACTGGCAATTGGTGGGCGGCCTGCGCTACGAGCGCGAACGCAACAAAACGGTGCTGGAAGATGGGCTGGCCTCCGAGCCGTCGGTGAACCAGCGCAAGACCTTCAGCGCCTTGCTGCCGAAGCTGGGCTTGAACTACCGCCTGGGGCCCGATCAATTGTTCGGCGCTTTCGTCCAGCGCGGTTACCGCAGCGGCGGCGTCAACGTGCGGGTCGGCACCGCGCACCGCGCTTACGATCCCGAGTACACCAATACCGTCGAGCTGTCGCACCGCGCCGCCTGGCTCGACAAGAAACTGCGCACCACGGCCAATGTGTATTTCACCGACTGGAAGGACCAGCAGGTGGCGCTGCTTGACGCCGATGAGGAATTGCAAGTGGCGAACGCGGGCCACAGCCGCGTGAAGGGCGTGGAACTGGGCGCCGAGTACCGCCTGAGCCCGGCACTGCAGCTGCTGGCGGGCGCGTCGTACAGCCATACGCGCTATGTGGATTTTGTCGCCTACGGAGATACGCTGAGCGGGCAATCGTTCATTGGCGCGCCGCGCCGCAAAGTCAACCTTGGCATGGTATATCGTATCGACAGCGCGCTGACGGCCAGCGCCGACGCGATTTATCAGGATGGCAGCGCGTCGGCCTACCTGACCGATGCCAGCGGCAAGGTCAGCAGCGTGCGGCGCAGCGACGACGCGGCCCTGGTCAACGCCAACCTGGCCTACCGCTTCGGCAAGGCCACCGTCAGCGCTTATGTAAAGAATGTTTTCGACCGCCAGTACATTGCCAACAACCAGTCCGGCAGGGTGCTTGACGTATCGGCGCCGCGCACCGTCGGCGTTGCACTGCGTTACGACCTTTAAGCGCTGCGTTCGCAGCGACCAACCGAGTGAGAGGATCGACATGAATGCGCCTGAAAGAGGGATGGACCTGGCTACCCGGCTGCGCCGGAGCCATACCGGCCTCGATGCCCTGTATTGCCTTGACAGCACACCTGTGCTCGACAGGCAGAGCCGCCAGGAGTCGAATGCGCGCAGCTATCCGCGCCGGATTCCCTTGGTACTGGAACGCGCGAGCGGGATTTACGTTCAGGACAGCCTCAGTTTTGCGGCCCCAGCGGCGCCGACGCTGTCGAGGCCTCGCTCAAGCTGGCGCGCACCACCAGCGGGCGCCAGAACGTGCTGGCCTTCCAGGGCGCCTATCATGGAATGACGCTCGGCACGATGTCGATCAGCGGCAACCTCGGGCCCAAGAATGCCCTGGGCAGCTTGCTGTCCGGCGTACAGATGCTGCCGTATCCGCACAACTACCGTTGCCCCTTCGGTACCGGCGGAGAACAGGCGATCGATTTGAACCTGCGCTATATCGAGCAGTTGCTGTCCGACCCTGAAAGCGGCATCACGGCGCCGAGCGCCATGATCCTGGAACCGGTGCAGGGGGAGGGTGGCGTCATCGCCGCGCCCGACCGCTGGCTGCAGGGCCTGCGCCGCATCACGCAGGAGCGCGGCATTGCGCTGATCGTCGACGAGATTCAATGCGGCATCGCGCGCACCGGCAAGATGTTCGCCTTCGAGCATGCCGACATCATTCCGGACATCATGCCACTGTCCAAGGCCATCGGCGGCGGTTTGCCGCTGGCCGTGGTGGTCTATCGCGAAGAGCTCGACGTCTGGCAACCGGGCGCGCACGCCGGCACCTTCCGCGGCAACCAGCTGGCGATGGCGGCCGGCACGGCCACGCTGCGCTACCTCAAGCAGCATGCGGTGGCGGACCATGCGCTCCAGGTGGGCGAACGGCTGCGCTCCCATCTGCTCAAGCTGCAGAGCGCATTCGGCTGGATCGGCGATGTGCGCGGCCGCGGCCTGATGCTGGGCATGGAGATTGTCGACCGCGACGGCGAACCGGACGGGCAGGGGCATCCGCCGGTCCACACGGCCCGCGCCAGGCAATTCCAGCAGGCATGCCTGCAGCGCGGCCTGATCCTCGAATTGGGCGGCAGGCACGGCGCCACGGTCCGGCTGCTGCCACCATTGATCATTACCGACGCGGAAATAGATTTTGTGGCGACCATCCTGTTCGCCGCGGCAGCTGCCATTTAATGGAGCGCGCCAAACCCCGTTGACGCGCTGCGCGGCCTTACTGGGCTGCATCTCCAAACAAGCGCGTCAGCAATTGGCCAAACTTCTCCCTCCGATCCGGCTCGGTCGGCTTGATCACCCCGTGTTCCTGCAAAACGGTGATCAGCTTGACCGGCCCGGTGCGATTGTTGCCCACAATCTCGACATGGCCTGCCTTCACTTCCACGATGTTGACCAGCGGGTCACGGTCAACGGCCGGGTTGCGCTGCTCCGCCAGGGAAAAGATCGCATCCGATTCCACGCAGGCGCCGTTGCTCATGCGCCGGCAGCTGCCACCTTCATCGGTGACGATCTTGAGAAAGTCCTTCACGCGCGGATCGAGTGCGCCGGGCTCGACGATGAACGGTGACGTGTAGGTAATTTCCGACCATTTATCGCCTGTGACAATCTGGCAGATCGGCGCAACCAGTCCGAGCGACAGCGTCCTCCACAGCGGGTTGCCGCAATGGCGCGCCGCCGCAATGCCGCCGAACGGTCCGGACACGGTCACCAGGCGCATTGTTACATCCCCGCCCTCGATGGCGGCGGGCTTGGTCACCGACATCGCCTTGCGGGCGATCAGGGCTCCCTGGCTGTGACCCATGACGGTCATGTGCTTGTTATCCAATTTCTGGCTCAACTGATTGAGCGCCGTATCGAGCTGGCCGGCACTGGCCACCAGGCTGTCGCGGTCGTTGTAGCTGAAGCACACGGTCTGCTGGCCGTGAAAGGCCAGCACCTGGGCCATGCCGCGGTAGCGCCCGGCCGAGCTGAAACAGCCATGCACCAGCACGGTGACCGGCTGCTGGGCGTTCAGTTTCAGGGTGAGGTCGCCACTGTCGGTGCACTGGCTCAGGCCGGGAATCGTCAGGCTGATGTTTGCCGGCGGTAAGCGCGAACTATCAATCGTCATCAGCTGCGGCTCGCCCGGCGGCGGCGTGGCGCAACCCGTCATGAATCCAAGGGCGGCAATGGCCATGGCGGCTGCGAGATTTCTCATTATTTATTATTCCAGTGTAGGGCGCGTATGCTGCCGAGTGTAGCTGATCGCGCCATCAAGCGGGCCAATGGTGTGCGAATTGTAGGGCGATTGAGCGGGCTCAAGCGGCGAAAAAACAGGCGATGACCTAAGTCCTTGTTCCTTGGACACCAAGCGGCGTGCCCGAACCCGGCGGGGCTGGGCGGGGCGAGATGGGAAATATGAGCAGGAAACCAAGCTTATCTCATTATGATGATGGCTCGACAGCCAGCGTTTTCCTCTGCTCAGCGCGCGCACGAATGGCTGGATAATATCATTTCCCTGGGGCAAATATCGCTGTTTGGGTGTATGATTTCGTATCGACAGAACGTTGTCCTGATCAGTGATTCCAACTATGCGACCGGGCGTCCATTTTCTTTCGGCGTGGGCTTGTGGCCTGGCCATGCTGTTCGGTTCCAGCGCGGCATTGGCTGGCTCCGCGAGCCCCGTGCCTGCCGACAGCACCCGCATCATACGGCTCTCCTCGCTCGAATGGCCACCTTACACGGGAGCGTCGCTGCCGCGGCAAGGCGCCATAACGGCGGTGATCGCCGCCGCGCTGGCCAGCATGGGCTACCGCCTGGAAGTTCAATACTTTCCATGGACCCGGGCCACGGCCCTGATCAAACACAATTCTCCCTTTGCCGGGTATTACCCCGAATACTTCTCGGCCGGGCTGGCACGCGAGTTTCTCATTTCCGACCCGATCGGCAGCGGTCCGCTCGGCTTTGCCTACCACGCCGCAGCACCGGTTCAATGGGGCAGCATGGCCGACCTGTCGACATACCGGATCGGCGTCGTGGAAGGCTATGTCAATACCGATGAGTTCGACACGCGGGTGCGTCAGGGCAAGCAAATGGTCGATGCCGCGGTGAACGACAAGCAAAACCTGCGCAAGCTCGCCGCCAGGCGCGTGCCGCTGGTGCTGATCGACCGGCGCGTGTACGACCATCTGATTCGCAACGACGCCGACCTGCGCCCGCTGGCGCCGACCTTGCGTTTCCATCCGCGCCTGCTGGAAGACAAGCAACTCTATATTTGCTTTCGTCCCAACGCCGAGGGCGCGCGGGTGCGCGCGATTGTCAACGAGGGCTTGAAGCGGATCGATATCGAGGCTGTGCTCGCAGCAGCGCTGAGCGCCGGCGGCGCGAACTAGACGCGCGGGTGGATTGCCACGCCAGTCGCGGACAGCATCATCGCGGCCCCGCCGCTGCCGATGTGCGTGGCGCCGCTTGCGTATGTTCAGTCACGGTGCCGCGGTGACGCAATTGCGCCCCAGCAGTTTGGCCGCATACAGGGCGCCATCGGCGCGGTGCAGCAGGGCGGTCATATCGGCCGCATCGGCGTTGCTCACCGATGCGATGCCGATGCTGACCGTGACGGCAATGTCGCCGTACGGGGTATGCACGGTGGTATCGGCCATGGCTGCGCGCATCCGTTCGGCGACGGCGAGGGCGCCTTCGGGGTCGCAGTTGGGGAGCACGGCGAGCAGCTCCTCGCCGCCATAGCGCCCGAAAGAATCGTAGTTTCTCAGCGTCGAGTCCATGCGGCGCGTCGCTTCGCGCAGCACCTCGTCGCCAGCCAGGTGGCCGTAGGTATCGTTGATGGCCTTGAAGTGATCGAGATCGGCGAAGATCACGGACAGGAAATTCGCTGTCCTGGCATGCCGTGCAATCTCCTTTTGCAGCACGTCGAGGATCGCGCCGCGATTGAAGATGCCGGTCAGGGCGTCGCGCGTGGCCTGCCTGCGCAGTTCCTGTTCCAGGTCGACGATGCGGCGCCCGGCGCGCACGCGCACCCGCATCTCTTCGGCGATGAAGGGCTTGGCGATGTAGTCGTCGGCCCCGGCGTTCATGGCCGCGACGATGAATTCGGTCTCGGTGCGCGAGGTCAGCATGATCATGTACACATACCGCTCCATGCCGGCCTGGCGGATGTTGTGGCAGACATCGATGCCGTCCAGCCCCGGCATCATCCAGTCCAGCACCGCCAGCAAGGGACCATTTTCTTCCCGCAGGATCGCTTCGGCGCTCAAGCCATCGGCGGCGACGACGACCTCGTAGCCCCACTCGGCGAGCACGTCCTGCAGGTATAGAACGGAAATCGGATCGTCATCGGCGACAAGTACTTTCATTGGTTCAAATCCAAAGTCGTGGCCAGCGTGGCGGCCAGTTCATCGATGCGCAGTGCGAGGTAGCGTGCTGCACTGTCCAGGTCGTCGTGGCTGGCGTCATTGCCGCGGCGCGCCATGGCCTCGAGCGCGCCCGCCGCTTGCGTGGTGGCGTCGCCGGCCAGCGTCGCCGCCGCCCCTTTGACGCGGTGCGCCGCGCGTTCGAGCAGCAGGGGATCGGGCCTCGCGCGGGCGCTGTGCAACTGGCGCACCAGCTCGGGCGCGGTATCGATGAACGATTTTGCCATGAGAATCAATAAATTGCGCTTTCCGCGTGCCCGTTCGAGCGCCAGGTCGGGGTCGAAGATGAACGAGCGGGCCGGCGTGCCGGCGGCCGGCCCGGGCTCGGGCTCGGGCTCCGGCTGCATTGGCGCGGGCGGCGTGTGCGGGTCCGACCAGGGGCGTTCGAGACAGGCATACAGATCGAGCGGTTCGATCGGTTTCGAGAGATAGTCATCCATGCCCGCCTCAAGGCAGGTCTGGCGGTCGCCCGACATCGCGTGGGCGGTCACCGCAACGATATGGATATGGGCACCGGAAGCAGCCTCGCGCCGGCGGATCTCGGCGGTGGTCTGATAGCCGTCCATTTCGGGCATCTGGCCATCCATCAGGATGACGTCGAACGACTCCTGCTCCAGCATCCGCAGCACCTCGACGCCATTGCCGACCATGGTGAAGGTGTGCCCGCGGCTGCGCAGGAGCTCGGCGATCAGCATCTGGTTGACCGGATGGTCGTCGGCGACCAGCACGCGCAGGCGTTTTTGCAGGGACAGCGCGGGCGGCGGCGCGCTCGTTTCCACGCCGGCCCGGAGCGGGCTATCGGCACGGCCCTCGACGATCCCCATCAGCACGTTGAACAGCTCGGAATGCCTGATGGGCTTCTTGATAAACGCCGTCAACCCTGCCGCCAGGCCGGCTTGCAGCGTGGCGCCGTCGTCCTGCAGCGGCAGCATGACGACGATCGATGTCGCCGGCAGCCCGGCAGCGCCGAGGGCGACGCCGAGCGCGCTGGCGCCCTCGCTGAGGAACGAGGCGCCGCAGATGGCCGCGCAAAACGGGCCGGCGGGCGCAGCGCCGCCCTGCAGCCGGCGTGCCAGTTCGGCGCCGTCTTGCACCAGCAGCGGGCGCATTTTCCAGCTGCGCAGCAGGTTCACGACAATCTGGCCGGAGGTGGCGTTATCGTCGATCACCAGCACGGCCTTGTGTTGCAGTCCGGCGTCGCGCGGGCTCTTGTCCGGCGCCGCCGTACTCTGCGCAAGCTGGACCGGAACTGCGAAATGGAACTGTGTGCCCACCCCCGGCTCGCTGTCGACCCACAGCTGCCCGCCCATCAGCGCGACCAGCTGGGAGACGATTGCCAGCCCCAGGCCGGTGCCGCCGTATTCGCGGGTGGTGGAGGCATCGGCCTGGACGAACGACTCGAAAATATGCTCTTGCTGCTGGCGTGAAATGCCGATACCCGTGTCGCGCACGCTGAAGCGCAGCTCGGCGCTGTCAGCCTGGCGCGCGCGCTGGCTGACCGTCAGCACGACTTCGCCGCGCGCGGTGAACTTGATGGCGTTGCTGGCCAGGTTGATCAGTATCTGTGCCAGCCGGCCCTTGTCGGCGACGATGATGCGCGGGACCTCGGGCGCGACGTCGAACGCCAGCTCCAGGTGCTTTTCCGCCGCCCCGGCCGCCAGGGTCCGGAACACATTGGCGATTTCTTCGCGCAGATCGAACGCGGTTTTTTCCAGGACAAGTTTCTTTGCCTCCATCTTGGAAAAATCGAGGATATCGTTTAACAGACGCAGCAAGGAGTCGGCGGACGTGTCGATCAGTTCCATGTACTCATGTTGCTGAGAAGACAGTTCGGTTTTCAGCAGCAGCCGGGTGAAGCCGATGATGCAATTCATCGGCGTGCGGATTTCATGGCTCATATTGGCCAGAAACTCGCTCTTGGCTTCGTTCGCCGATTCCGCTTTGTGTTTGGCTTCCTGCAACTGAATTTCAAACTTTTTAATTGCGGTAACGTCATGGTCGGTGCCGCGATAGCCGGTCAGGGTGCCGTCGCGGTCGAACACCGGCACCGCCGACGATTCCAGATAGCGATCGCTGCCGTCGCGGTGGCGCCAGCGTATCAGCCAGCCGCTCCAGCCCTCGCCGCGCCGCTGCAGCTGGCTTAACCTGTCGGCCACGATAGCCTGTTCGTCCGGGTGCACGTAGCGCAGCATCGTCTTGCCCGTCAGTTCATCGGGCTGGTGGCCGAGCATGGCCTGGACCGCCGGGTTGGAATAGCGGATGCAACCCTCGCTGTCGAGCGACCATATCCAGTCCTTGGTGGTCTCGACGATCGAGCGGAATTTTTCCTCGCTCAGGCGGAGTTGATCTTCGGTCTGTTTGCGATGGGTGATGTCGTTGTACAAGCACAGCAGATGGGGCACGCCCGACAGTTCCACCACGTCGGCTGACAGCAGAACGCTGATCACGGCGCCGTCGGCCGTGCGCATGGCCGCTTCAAAGTCGCTGATCGAGCCTTCCTCGCGCAGCCGCGCCATCATCGACAGATGGGCTTCGGGCGCAAGCCAGTAATCGGGCGGGGAGGCGGGCCGCGCCAGCAGCAGGCTGCGCTCGTGCCCGATCAGTGCGCAAAATGCATCGTTGACCTCCAGAAAGTGGCCATCGGCCATGCTGCTGACGGTGATGGCAACCGGACTCATACTGAAAATCTTGGAGAAACGTTCTTCCAGCTGGCGCATGCGTTCTTCGACATTTTTGCGCTCGGTAATGTTCATCATGGCGCCGATCATGCGCACCGCCTCCCCCTTGTCGTCGTGGATGATGTAGCCGCGATCATGCACGTATGCAAACGTGCCGTCCGCGCACTGGAAGCGGTATTCGCCGGTCCAGTACTGGCCGCCAGAGTGAATTTCATGGTCGACCTCGCGCAGGACCCAGTCGCGGTCGTCGGGATGGATCTGGTCGACCCACCACTGGGCCGGTGCCGCGCTATTGGCCATGTCGTGGCCGAAGGTGTGCGCAATGCCGGCGTTCCACCAGATCTGGTCGGTCCCGAATTCCCAGTCCCATACCGTGTCGTTGGTGGCGCGCGCGACCAGGTTGAAACGGTCCAGCGTCTTGCGCAGGTCGTCCTCGGCGCGCCTGCGCTCGCTGACATCGACCCCCACCATCGCATACGAACTGGGCTCGCCCTCCTCATGTTCGATACGGACCACTGAAAACAAAAACGGGACCATGCCGCCGGCGCGGTTGCACAAGGCGAATTCGCCGCGCCAGGCCGCAAGCGATGCTTCCATGAAAATGCCTCCCAGGAAACCGATATCGGTGTCGGGGCAGGCAAACTCTTTCATGGAGAGGCCGATGCCGTCTTCGTGCGCCGCAATGCCCAGCAAGCCGCGGCCGGCGCCGTTGAGATACAGGATTTGCTGCTCGCCGGAGACGAACGCCACCAGATTCGGGGTGGCGTCGAGGAAGGCGCTAAAACGCGAACTGACTTCGGACGCCTTGCGTTCGTCGCTGATATCGCGCAGGATCGCCACCGACATGCGGCCACCGTCGTGGAGCGCCTCGCGCACCGCGATGTGCAGGGGGAACAGACTGCCATCCTTGCGTTGTCCGTTCACTTGCCCCGCGTGCGCTGTGCCGGGCTGCGCAGGCTCGCCGGCCTGCGGCGGGCACCCCGGGATCAGCCGGGTCAGGGAGGTATCGAGGAGCTCTGGCGCCGCATAGCCGAACATGGCGGCCGCGGCCGGATTGATCGATCTGACTTTGCCGTTCTCGTCGATGGTCAGCAGGCCTTCGGCCATATTGTCGAGCACCGCCTGGATCTTGGCTTCGCCCGAGCGCGCCTTTTGCCTGGCTGCCAGCAGTGCGGCAACGAGCGGGGAGACTTGCCAGTGCAAGAGCAGCATCCCGCAAATGAACAGCACAGCCAGTACCGCCGCCATGGTCGATATTTGCGTGCGGATCGGCTCATACAGTTCGACCGCGTCTTCCTTGAGCACCAGGCCCAGGCCGCTGGAGCCGATCGGCCCGTAGGCGGCGACGACCACCCGCCCGCGGTAATCCTTCGCCACGGTCAGTCCGGTCTTGCCATCGAGGGCATTGCTCATCGGCAGCCTCGCCCCGTCGCGCATGCGTGGCAAGCCGGTAAAACCACGCGGGTTCAGGCGGGTCGGCAGGCAATTCATGCGATCGTTGCCGGTTGCGGCGCAAATCGCAATGTCGCCGCTTTTCCCCAGTAGCGCGGCATCGGCCAGCAGGGTTTGCACGATGGGCAGCTCGCGCTCGGCCAGGATGGTGCCGATGGCGACGTCGCCGTTTCGCACCGGCACCGCGATCTTCAGTATCGGTACATTCGACCAGAGCAGTTCCTGGGCATCGTTCAGGCGCAGGGTGATCGGCGCGCCGGTGGTGGGCGCGCCGGCGCGCAGCAGCATGGTCCCATTCTGGCTGGCCGCGGCCACCGAGGAATAACCATCGCTGAGCAAATGCCGTTCCAGCGCGGTCTCAATGGCGATGTGATCGGAAACTGGGGGCAAGCTGGCGTATTCCTTGAGCAGGGCAGGGTCGCTCGCGAGCGAGCGCGCCTGCAAGATCGTGTTTTCCAACACAAAATCCAACAGCTGGGCGCGATTGGAATGCGCCGCACGCATATTCAGGTGCAAGGCCGCTTCGGTGCGGTGGGCCGACATGACCGAGCTGACCATCCCGGCCGTCAGCGCCATCGACAGCAGGATAATCGTCGCGATCGCGGTGATGCGCTTGTCGCCGCGTTCATGGCTGGCGCTGCTTGCTTTGACGGCCTGATACCAGCGCAGCCATAAAGCACTGCCCAGCAACAGAAAGCCGACGGCCGTATGCGGCGCCATCCAAACCAACTGGTACCACTCATAGAGCAGTTCGAGCTTGAGCGAATGGCCGGTCACGCCGAGGATGCCAAGCGACACCAGCGCCAGGCACAGCAGCTGGATCAGCCAGCCGGCGTTGCCGTCGGCGCTCTGCCTGTCCTGCAGCAGGATGCAGGCGGCGGCCAGCCAGAAGCCGCCGCAGGTCAGCGGCGACATGCGTCCTGGATGGGGGTTGGGGTCGGCCAGCCAGACATCGACGAACAGCTCGTCGATACGCAGATCGATGCCCAGAACGTCTTGCAGCGCCACCACGCCGCTCACGGCAAGCATGGCGAGGCACGCCCATGTGCGCGCCGTGCGCGCCGGCCGCGGCCGCCGTTCGGAGACGGTCAGGGCGGCACCGGCAAACACGAAACACAGCGCGGTATTGAACACCATCGCGACCGCACCCGGCACAATCTGCACCAGCTGCTGCGAGCGCAGGACCCAGCCGGCGATCACGCTTGCGCCCAGAAGCAACAACAGCACCCCAAGCAATCGTTGAAGCTGTGCGAATGTCAACACCGTTGCCTTTCGTGACGTTGAGCGCTGCGTTGGTCACGCGTCTGGTACGGCCCAAGCATCCCCTTACATCGCCAGGGCAGCCGGCCGGGAGCGCCTTTTGGCGGCTCTGGCAACAAGGTAGCGCTCAAAAATGTGTGTTTTCCGAGACAGTTGAGCGACTATACAAGATCGTTTATGACTTTCGATACGTTTCTGATGGGTTCGGCAAAAAAACCACGCGGCGCACGGCCGGCGTTTCGGCGGCGCACACCTCGCCCGGCGGTGGCGGTGTCATGAATGCCAGCTCCGGTTCTCCGCTAACGTTGTTTTCCGGTAATTATCAAATGTGATAGGTCAATTCGCGCCGGGCGAGGGACATCATCTGAAGACAGATCAGTGATGCCAGTGAACAGGCGTTCTTCCTGGCGCATCCGCCATGCTGATGTGGGCAAAGTACAGGCCAAAAAAAGCTCACCGCCATTGCTGGCGGTGAGCTTTTTCGGGAATGCCAAAGTCGCTTATTTATAGACGACTTGCGCTTTCAGGTTGGTCAGCACCTTTTTGGAAAACGCCTTGTACTCGGCCGCAATGGCCGGGGCGCAGACGTTGCCGCGGGTGCGGTCGTCGATCTCGCGCGTGACCGTCAGCTGGGTTCCCTTCAAGCGATAAGTCGCCTTGTAGCTCACGTTGGCCGACTTGACCGTCATGTTATCGGGCACGGCCAGCACTTTCATCTTCTTCGGGAAGGTGAACACATATTCTTCCAGGCTGGCCCCGTTGGAGCAGGAAAATTCGGTCAGCGTTTCGTCGTCGTCCGATCCACCCAGCATGAAGCCCGCAACGGGCGAGCTGCTGGTGAACAGCGGATGAATGACAAAGGCGCCCGCGCCGGGAAACTGGGTGAAATTCTTGAACTCGAAACTGGCCTTGTAGTTCAAGGTATCGGTCAAGGCGGTCGGGTCGTCGCTTTCAAACTTGCCGGTGCCGGTATAGCCCATGTTCTTGAGCACGTTCTTGACCATGTCATCCATGATTTCCTTGCCGGCGCCGCGCAGGCCGCTGCGCGGGCCGAGGGCATACTGGCCCTTGGTCGCCACGTCCACGCTGCCGGTCACCGAACCGTCATCGTTGATCTTGATGCGCGTTTTCATGGTCTGGGCATTCGATCCAGGCTGCGAGGCCGGGGTCTTGAGTCCTTCCTTGAAGCCGTCGACCAGCAAAGCCGGTTTGTCCTGCGAACTGTAGGGCAGCATGCCGAAGGGCGTGGAGTCCGACGTCGAGTCGACGAACAGGTCGAACGCCGGCAGGTAATTGATCACGTGATTGACGCGCGATACCACCGGCACCTTGGCCAGCTTGAAACTGCTGCCCGCGTTGATCAGCGCTTGGGTGCTCTCGATCTTCTTGGCCGCCAGCAGCGCTTGCAGCAGCGTTGCGTGGTCCTTGCAATCGCCCATCTTGTTTTTCAGGATGAAGGAAATGTCGTGCGGGACCACGGCACCGGTGCCGATGCAGTTGCCGGCGTAGGTGATGTTGGTGGCCACCCAGTCGTACAGGGCGCGGGCGGTGTCGCGCGGCGTCTTCTGGTCTTTGGCGATCTGGTCCGCCAGGGCCTGGACTTCCTCGGTCACGGCCGCTTTCGGCGTGGCGCGCGCGCCATAGGCCTGGGCAATGTCCGCATACGATTTGAAGGTCGAAAACGCCAGTCCCGGCAGGGTGTCGACGTCGTACACGGAATAATCGCGGCGCTTGTTCTTGAGCGGTACCTTGTTGGTGAAACTCCACGACAGTTCCTTGCGGCCGTTCTTTTCGGTGCTGGCGACCGGGGTCAGTTCGCGCACGTCGAGCTGGGCCGCGAGCGCGGCCGGATAGTCGAGCGTGATCTTGACGTCGTCGTAGGCGGTGCCGCGGTGGAAGTACTGGACGATCGAGTAGTGCTTGGGGAACATCGGTTCGGTCTGCGTCAGCCTGTACGAAAAACCGACGGTGTCGCCGACCGCCACTTCCGGGAACACCACCGTGAGCGTGGTCCGGTCGGAATACACCGGCGCATCCTTGTCGTTGCCGGTGTTGGTGACCACCTGGTAATTCGATTTGGGCGCCTCGATGCGGCGGCCGTCGGCCTTGATGGTGTAGGCGCTCAGCACTTCGGCTTTTTCAATGCTGGTGCTGTACGAGATCGACGCTTCCTTGGCATTGGACAGGGCTTTTTCCTTGAGCACTTTCATCGCCCAGTCGTGCGTTTCGGCGCTCGTGTAATCGTCGTTGAGCGAATACTTGACGTGATAGCGCTCGAGGCGCGTGTACAGTTCCGCCGGCTCTTCCGCCGGGGCGGCGCTGGCCGCGCTCGCGGGCAGGGTCAACATGAACAATGCGGCAGTGTGCAGTAATCTGGCTTTCAAGTGTTTCTCCACGTGGATTCAATCGTTCTCACAACAAATTGTTGTTTGCTGGAAAGCATTATAAACCGGCACGCGGGCGTTGCAAATTGACTAGTTGAATATTTTTCTATTTGTCGGTTTTTACAACTTTTTTGACGGGAAGCCGGCGCAGGCCGCCCATCGTGGGCCGCCCATCGTGGGCCGCACGATTCACGCCGCCGGTTGCGCGGGACCGCGTACGCAATCCATGTCGATCAGCCCTTCGGCGCCGGCGGCGCCGTCCAGGGCCGCCAGCACCGTCTCGAGCGGTGCCGACAGGCGGGTGACGATGCGCGCCTGGTTACGCCCATTGGCTTTGCCGTGATAGAGCGCCCAGTCGGCCAGGCGGATGGCGCGTTCCCAGTCGAAGCCGCTGTGGACGACGCCGGCCAACGGCAGCGTGACCACGCCGGCGCTCAGCGTCACCGGCACGCTGCAGGTGCCGGCCTCGACCGGCGTGGCGCCGGTGCCATGCAGCACGCGCGAGACGATGTCGGCGATGTGCGCCGGGTCGGCCCCGGGCGCGTAAATGAGGAATTCCTCGCCGCCCCAGCGGATCACCATGTCGCTATCGCGCACCGCCGCGCTCAGCCGCCGCGCGACCTCCACCAGGACCGTGTCGCCCACGCCATGGCCCCAGCGGTCGTTGATGTGCTTGAAGTGGTCGATGTCCATCAGGACGATGCAGTCGACGCCTTGCAGGGCATCGTTGCGCCGCCCGCGCTCGTCGTGCGCGGGGCGCGCCGCCATCTTTTCCAGGAACGAGCGCCGGTTGTACAGGCCGGTCAGGGCGTCGTGCTGCGAATGGTAGGTGAGCTGGGTATTGAGCTGGTTCAGGCGCACATTGCTGCCCGCCGAGCGCCGGTACAGCACATACACGAAGGCGCCCGCCGCCACGGTCAGCAGGGCGGCGAAGGTGGTGAGCAGCTGCAGCATGCGGCGGCTGCGCAGGTCGGCATCCTTGACCAGGTTTTCGCGGCGCAGCAGGTCGATCTGGCGCGTGCGCTGGCCGGCCTCGTATTCTTCCTGCAAGGCGGCCACGGCGCGGTCGCGCGCGGCGCGGGCATCGGCTTGCTGCGCCGCCTGCTGCTTGCGCACGGTCGCCAGCGCTTCCTTGTACAGGCCGGCCTGTTCCTGCATGCGGCCCTTTTCGTCGAGCATGGCGTAGAGGTCGGCCGTGGCGCCGGCCTTGTCCAGATCGGCAATCACGCCATCGATGTAGGGCAGGCCTTCGGCAAAACGCTTCTGGCCCATCAGGGCGAAACCGAGGTTGGCCCTGGCCATGAGGATCATGTTCACGTCGGTCACCCGCTCGGACGCTTTCATGGCCAGCAGCGCCTCCTGTTCGGCGCGCACGTAGTCGTGCTGGCGCAGGAAATAATCGGCGATGTTGCCGCGCACCTCGGCTTCCAGGCCGGTCAGTTTGCCGCGTTTGGCGGTTGCGAGCGCGTTGTTGAACGCGGCGATGCCTTCCTTGCCCCGGTTTAGCTTGAGCAAGGCGATGCCCTGCGTGAACTGCAGCCGCCCCACGGTGCGCATCGGCACGTTGCGCTCCAGCAGCGCCTGCCGGGTTGTCTCGATGGCCTTGGCCGGATTGTCGATGTTGTTGTAGACCCGGGCGATGCGCGCCATGGCGGTGGCGCGGCCTTCGCTCTCGTCCGGCTCATCCTGCAGCAGCTTGAGCGACTTCAGATAGGCTGCCAGTGCCTTGTCGAACTGCCCCTTGCCGTTGTAGGCGTCGCCCTGGACGTGTTCGAGCGCGTGGCGCACGGCGACCGGGGCGTCGACCGGTACGGCAGCGCGGATCCCGGCCAGGGCTAGCAGTGCTTCGCTGGAACGGTTCTGGTCGAGCAACTGGCGTACGGCGCCGAGCCGGGCCCGCGCGGCGAAGGCCGGATCGTTGTTCTCGAGCGCCAGTTGCAGCGCCTGCCGTTCGGCCTCGTACGAGCGCTCGAGCTGGCCGGCGTCCTCGTGCAGCCACACTTCGGTGCGCAGTAGTTCGCGGCGCAGCGGGTAGGGCGTGTCCTTGCCGACGCTCGCGCGCAGGGCGTCGAGCCGGCGCAGGGCATCGGCCGTCGAGGTGCGCGAGAGCGTGCGGATCGCCGCCAGTTCGGCGTGGATGCGTTCATCCCCGGACGATGCGGCCTGCGCCGTGGCCGGCAGGCAGGTAGTGAGGACAAGGCACAGGAAGAGGCGGGAGAAAAGCGGCATAACAACCCGAAAGTCGTGGGTGGCAGCAAGGCCACATGGAGGCGGTGGCGGAGCAATGCCGGGCATGGGCACGCCGGCAAGGCTGCCGGCGGCCGCTGGAAACGGATAGTCGATTATGAATCAAATTGCCCGCATTGCTGCCACTCTTGTTGCAATCGGGGGTCTGGTTTGATGCGCATTCACAACATTAGTTGCATGTTAAATAAGCCAGGCGTTGCCATGGCTCAGGCTTGGATCACACTCACGCGGGCAAACCGCAAGTTTTCAAATACCTTGATGCGCCCCTTGAGCGGCCACCAGTCGTACAGGAAAATCTGGACCGGGCGCCACATCGCCACCCAGCCGATGATGGTCAGGCTTTCGCGGGCGATTTTCGCGGCGGGACCGGGCATGAAGCTGGTGATGGCTTCGGCCAGCAGCAGGCAGGCGGCGACGAAGACCAGGCCGACGCCCAGGCTGAGGCGGCCCAGCCGCAGCAGTTGCCTGAGCTCGCCGCGCACCAGTTCGATCTTGTAACCGTAATAGTTGTGGATGGCGTCGCCCACCAGCGTGCCCGCTTCGCTCGCGGACGGCAGCTGTTCGACATGGATGGTCAGGTGCAGGTGGCAGTCGTGCGGCAGCGACAGCGCCCAGTTCTCGATGTAGGCCTCGCACGCACGGTCGAGGTCCTTGTTCAGGAAGGGCGCCGGATCGAGCGAGTTAAACAGCTGGCGCAGCTCGCGCACGCGCAGGTCGAGGGTATGGGTGGGGTGCTGGCTGATGTGCATTGCGCGCGTTTCTCCTTGGCCGCTGCGGGCCGTCCGGCGCGCAGCGATCGCTGTATTCTACCCGTGCGCACGTCTTGCCGGCGTCCGCCCGGCGCATCGGGAGCGGTGCGGACGAGGCTTGAGAGGCGTCGACGAACAATGTGAAAATTGACATTGTTGTCGAAATGTTCGATCATTCCGGCGCCTCGACCACGACCGGAGGCAACGGCACGCGCAGCGGTTGCCCGTTCCTGCCTCCTGCCCGACCCGCCTTGACGATGCCCCCGCCTTTCCAGGTCCTCCAAGCGACAGTCGTCGCCGCGATGCTCGCCTGCGGCCGGGCCCGCCTCGCCGGTCCTGGCTAACATTTCCAGATAAGCAAAGTCGGTAATCTTCGTGGTCAGGCATGGATGGCGTCGATACACTTTTTTTGCCTGCAGTATCAATAAACGGATTGGAACAGAGTGATGAGGAAGCAGTTGATTGCACACGGAGCGCTGGCGCTGTTGTCGCTGGGTCTTATCGCCACGGCACAGGCGCAGCAGGTGAGCGGGGACGCCGCGCAGCGCGCCGCCGCGCGCCAGGCCGCCGGGACCAGCGATTCCGACAAGATCGACCGCGTCGAGATCACCGCCACGCGCGCCGTCAACGCGGTCGACGTGCAGCAGGTGGCGGCAGCGATCACGGTGCTGCAGCCGGAAAGCCTGGCCAGATTCGGGCTGGGCAACCTGAGCGATATCTCCAGCCTGGTGCCCGCCATGAGCGTGCAGGAGCAGGGGCCGGGCGTGAACAACATCACCATGCGCGCTCTGGTGGTGCGCGGGATCGTGCCGTCCGAAATCCAGGATTCGTCGCTGGTGGCGGTGTATGTGGATGACATGCCGGTGACGCTCAAATCGGGCAACCCCGATCTGCGGGTGCTGGACCTGGAGCGCATCGAAGTGCTGCAAGGCCCGCAGGGCACGCTGTTCGGCGCCAGCGCCATGGCCGGGGCGGTGCGCCAGATTACCCGGAAGCCCGATGCCAACGACCTGTTCGGCTCGGTGGAAGCGGTCGGGTCGCGTACCTCCGGCTTCGGCGGCAACAACCACAACCTGCGCGGCATGCTCAACGTGCCGCTCAGGGACGAGGTGGCGGGCCTGCGCCTGACGGCCTACACCGGCGCCGATTCGGGCTACATCCGCAACGCTTTCAATGGCGCCACCACCAACGCCGTCTCGACCAACCAGGGCCGCGCCGCCTTGCGCATCCGCGCCCAGCCCGGCCTGGTGGTCGACGCCAGCGTCACCGCCTCCAACATCAAGGGCGGCATCAACGATGCCTACGCCAGGCTGGCGCCGTTCACCACCTATGCGCTGCTGCCGCAAAAGAGCAACGATGCGCTGCAGCTGTACAACCTGGCCGTGAACTACGATCTGGGCAGCGCCCAGCTGGTGTCGTCGACCTCGTATCTGCACCGCGATACGCAGTACGCCACGTCGGCCCAGTATCCGGCCACCGCCTTCATCTTCAGCGGCAAGAATCCCCTGATGGCGTCGGCTTATGCGATCGACAATGCCATCACCGGCCTGGCCCAGGAACTGCGCCTGAACTCGCGCCATGGCGGCCCCTTGAAGTGGACCGCGGGCGCGTTTTTTGAAACCGGCAAGCGCAAGCTGCGCCAGGAACAGCCCACCGCCGGCTTCGACGCGCGCTTCGGCGAGACCCGCAATTTCCCCGGCTACAGCTCGCAGGCCAACGACCTGGCCAGCACGCCCGACAACTACTTCTCGGGCCGGCAAGATACCCGTTCGCATCAGGTCGCGCTGTTTGCCGAAGGCACCTACACCGTGTTCGACAAGCTCGACCTGACCGCCGGGCTGCGCCTGTTCAAGGGCAAGCAGGATTTCGACCTGCACTTCAGCGGCCTGTTCGGCAATCTGGTGGGCGCGACGCCCGGTGCGCCGGTCGGCAGCCCGGAAACGAGCAGCAGCAGCGCCACCGCCCAGGGCGCCAATCCGCGCTTCGCGGCCGCCTATCACATCGACCGGCAACACATGCTGTACGCGAATGTGGGCAAGGGTTTCCGCTACGGCGGCAACAACCAGCCGGTGCCGTTCAACTTTTGCGGCGTGAACGCGCCGGCCACGTTTGCGCCGGACAGCCTGTGGAGCTACGAAGCCGGCTCCAAGAATACGCTGTTCGGGCAGCGCATGACGCTCAATGTGAACGCCTACCTCACCAACTGGAACGATGTGCAGGTGTTTAACAAGTTGCCATGCACATATTACTTCACCCAAAACGCCGGCAAGATCCGCAGCGAAGGCGTGGAGCTGGAAACGTCCGTCAAGCTGACCCGGCACGCCAGTATCGGCTTGAATGCCGCCTACAACCACGCCTACGCCAGGGATGCCGTGATCACCGGTATCGCGGCGCAGAATATCCCGGCCGGTGCGCGCACCCCGTACGCCCCGCGCGTGGCGGCCAGCGTCAGCGCCAGCTACCGCATTCCGCTGGCCGGCAGCGATGCGATCGCCCTGGCGGCCAGCTATGCCTACAAGGGCCGCGCCTACACCAATTTTGCCGCCGCCCAGGGAAGCTATGCGGAAATACCATCATCGAACACGCTCAACGCCACCGTGACCTACCTCACGCGCGGCATCGAAGTGGGGCTGTTCGGCACCAATCTCACGAACGGCAACAAGGTGAGCGACGTCACGACCAGCAGCATCGCCATCCAGCCCGGCGATACCTTGTTCATGGCGCGTCCGCGCACGGTCGGCCTGCGCGTCAAATCGCGGTTCTGATCGCACGGCGCCGCCGCGCGCGGGTCGGTGATGCGGCAGGTCAACATCTGACCTGCCGCAGCCACCCACAATTCCAGTGTGAGCAACCAAGGATGACTTATGCAATCACGACTGGAACGGCAGGCGCGCTCGAACTACATGGATGCGGCGCAGCAGGGGCAAATTCGCGGCGAACGCGCGCGCCTGCTGTGGTGGGCGCAGTGGCCGACCTGGCTGCTGATTGCCGTCATCCACGGCGGCTGGCTGGCCACGCTGGCGTTCTGGCGCGAGCTGGGTACGGCCGCCGCCACCGGGCTGATGGTCTGGTGGTGCGCGTGGTACATGTCGCTTCAGCATGAATTGATCCACGGCCATCCCACCCGCTGGCCCGCGCTCAACCGCCTGTTCGGCACCATGCCGCTGGCCGTGTGGTATCCCTACCGCCTGTATCGGGACAGCCATCTGCGCCATCACGTCGATTTCCACCTGACCATGCCGGCGCTCGATACCGAAAGCTATTATGTGTCGCCGGCTACCTGGGCCGGCCTGGGCAGGCCGATGCAGGCGCTGCTGTGGTTGAACAAGACCTTCTGGGGACGGATGCTGGTGGGGCCGGCCATCGCGATTGCCGGTGCGTGGGCGCAGGCCGTGCGCGAGCCGCTGCGGGGGGACTGGAGCAACGTGCCGATGTGGCTGCGCCATCTGGGCATGCTCGCGGCCATGCTGTGGTCGGTGGATGCGGTGTTCGGCGTGTCGGCACTCTATTATGTGCTGGCGATTTCCTATCCGGCCCAGTCGCTGGTGATGATCCGCTCGTTTTACGAGCATCGTCCGGCCGAAGAGCACAAGCAGCGCATCGTGCTCAATGAAGCGGGGCTTGTCTTCCGCCTGTTATTCTTGAACAATAATTTTCATCTGGTGCACCACGATTTTCCGTCGCTGCCCTGGTACCTGCTGGGGCGGGTGTATCACGCGCGGCGCGATGCGTATATCGCCCGCAGCGGCGGGTTTTATGTGCGCGGGTACGGCGAACTGATGCGCCGCTTCGGCGTGGCGCCGGTCGACCCGCCAGTTCATCCTCATATGCCGGAGTCAGTCCATGACGTGGAAAGCCGCTTTCCCCATGTATAACGTGTCGGCCGGCGTCAGGGCAGGGTACGAAGCCCTGTGCGCGGCGCTGGTCGACGTGCTGCGCGCGGACGGCTTCCGCGGCGCCGTCGAACTCGAACGCGCGCCCGCGTTGCCGCACTTCTGGAAGCGTCCCGACATGCTGCTCAGCCAGACGTGCGGCTATCCTTACGTCACCGGGCTGCGCGCTCATGTCGGATTGGTCGCCACGCCCGCGTATGCGTTTCCCGGCTGCGAGGGCAGCGGTTATTCCAGCGCCATCGTGGTGCGCGCCGACGGCGCCATCGGGGCGCTGGCCGACGCGCGCGGCTGCGTCGCCGCCGCTAACGATATCGATTCCCACAGCGGCATGAACGCGCTGCGCCATGCCGTGGCGCCGCTGGCACGCGACGGGCGGTTTTTCGGCGCGCTCAGGTGGTCGGGCAGCCACCGCGCCAGCCTGTCGCTGGTGCAGACCGGCGAGGCCGACCTGGCGGCCATCGATTGCGTGACGCTCGGCTATCTGCGCCGGGAAGAGCCGTCCAGCCTCGATGGCTTAGCCATCCTGTGCCATTCGGCGCCATCGCCCGCCTTGCCGTTCGTGACCGGCGCCGCCGTGCCGCACTGCGTGCGCCAGTGCCTGCAAAGGGCTCTGCTGACGCCGTCGGCGGAACTCGCCAGCCTGATGGCGGCTGTGTCGATCCGCGCCTTCGCGCAGTGCGGCGACGACCACTACGCCCGCATCGGCGCGCTCGCCCACGAGGCGCGTGCGTGTGGCTATCCGCAGCTTGCCTGACAGCAGAATTTGACACAGATCAATGCTTGTTCATCGACATCAGTCGCTGGCGATTGGGCTGCCTTATTTCCGATAGCATGTAAGCAGTGCATCCCTATTGCCCCGAATTAACACTTCACTTCCATCAGGTCACCCTTTTGATATTGGAGAGCATCATGGCCGTCGCTCTTGATGAAATTAAGAATGCCGCAAAAACGTCGCTGCAGACATCCGCCAACCGCTATGGGCGTTCCGCCGTCGAATATGGTCAAGTCCTGCTCGATTTCGGCAGCGGCAGCGTCGGTGCCGGCGATGTGGCAAAAACCGGCGTGGAGCTGGCGCTGCGCGGCGCGATGGGCGCCGTGGACGACACCATCCGCTTCGGCACCGCGTATATGAACTGGGCCTGTGCGCTGGTCGGCGTCGGCCAGCCGCTGCCTGCGGCCGGAGTCGCGCCGGATGCCGGGGCGTCCGACGCGCCGGCAGCGGCATCAGCCGGCCGCAAAAAGTAACGCGGCGATGGCAAACAATCGCGCCCCCGTCCGTGCCGGGCCGGCGGTGGCCGTTGCCGACGATGCCGCCGCCAGCCCGGCCGACCTGCTGCGCCTGGCGCTGCGGCAGGCGGGTTGCCTGCCGGCCATGCCGGACGCGAACAGGAACAGTGCCATCGTTCTGCTCGACCTCGCCGCGTTCGCGTCCGACAGCCCGGTGGTGGTGCGCCGCGAGCTGGTCGAAGCGCTGCTCGACCTGCTCGCCGCCGATGGCTGGACCAGCCTCGCCATTGCCTCCAGCGCCGACAGCGCCAGCACCTGGCTCGGGAACCGCGACGTCGCCGTGCTCGCGGACTTGCTCGGCTACCAGTACGTGACCGGCAGCGGCACGCCGTACGATGTCATCGACCTGTCCGAGCAGCTGCCAGACGTGCCGGCGGCCGCCGGCCACGACCAGTGGGCCGGGCGCCTCTCGCGCGCCTGGACCGAAGCGGACCTGCGCATCGTCTTCGCCAAGTGCCGCACCGACCAGCACGATAACGTGGCGCTGTGCATGAATACCTTGCTGTACGCGCTGCCGCTGGCCGACAAGGATGATCATTACCGGCTGCGCACCGATCCCTGGCTGGCGCTGCTGCCCTTGCTGGAGACCAGCGCGCCGCACGTCGCCATCGTCGATGCCTGCGGCGCCGTCCATGGCTCGGGCGGATTGCAGGCGCCGCGTGCGCTGGCCACGCACGCCATTATCGCCGGCAACGATGTGCTGGCGGTCGACTGCGCCACCGCCATCAAGATGGGCGCCGATCCCGCCAGTTCGCCGCTGATCGCGGCACTGATCGCGCGCCTGGGCCGTCCCTCCCTGTCGGGCCTGGTCGGCTCGCTGGCCCCGTTTCCCGGCTTTCTGTTGCCCGATCCCATGCTGGTCGATGCCACGCGCCAGCGCCAGCGCTCGCCCACCTTGATGCGCCTGAGCGCGCCGTGGCTGCAGCAGGTCGACACCGCCTTGTTTCCCTTCAAGCATCCGCTCGACGCCAAATGCAACCAGGCCATCGCGCCGCGCCTGGGTCGCCTGGACGACGACCCGTCCGCCAGGGCGCTGCTGGTCTACGCCAACTGGGCCCTGGGGGCATGGGCGGCGGCGGTGGAAGCGGCGCGCATCGGTGGCGCCAAGGACCGGCTCCTGCGCAAGGACGCGCGCCTCTGCGCCGCCACGCTCGCTTGCAGCGATGCCGATTTCCTCGCCATGGAGCGCGAGCTCGACGAATTGCGCGGCTGGCTGGCCACGCCGCCTGAGGTCGCCGGCCCCCTGCGCTGGCGCCGCATCGAGCAGGCGGTGCTGTTCGAATACCAGCGCGCGTTTCCCGTGCCGCTGGCCGACTTTGCCAGCCGCGTCGACATCGCCCGCTCGATCGAGTACATGAACGATTACATCGGCGGCGAACTGCGCGTGCTCACGCGCGACGCGCAGGGCAGGCCGCTGCACCAGGCCGAGCGCAACGTCTACCTGCCGCAGCCGAACTACGTCGCCTGGTGGGGCGGCAAGGAAATCGACGTTTCCAAGATCGAGAGCGTGCACTACAAGGATGACGAACAGCGCATGGTCTGGAAAACGGTGCATTCCGAGAACGCGTCGGCAGTGTTCGACGACGGCATCATCACTTTTTCCGCGACCGGCGGCGGTACCCGCGTGAGCATTTTCGGGCGCCAGCTGTTTGCCCTGCCGCCCTTGCTGGAAAGCTTGCAGCTCGAACGCTATCCGGAACTCAGGGACCGCCTGACCGAACACGCTTACTCCACCTTTTTCGCCCGCACCTTTTCCAATTTCGAAGCCTTGCTGGAAGGGCGCGAGATTGCCATCGGCATGGCCCGGCATGTCCCGTCCACGCCGCACGACAGCGCGCCGCGCCCTGTGGACGCGCTCGCCGAGCTGGCGACCACCCTGGGCGACCTTGCCGCCACCCTGTTCGAGGGCGTGCTGCAGCCCGGGGCGGCGCCGGGCAAGGCGCACATCGACCACGATGGCTTTGCCCATTTCGAGGCGCCCGCCGCCGCATCGGCGCCGCAGAACGCGCTCACCGCATGGGTGGGCAGCTTCTGGCAGGGCTATGGCGAGGCTGTCGCCCGCGATCTCGGCAAGAGCGTGCAAGCGCTCTGGCCGCGCACCTGAGGGGAGGGCATATGCGCGCACTGGTGACGGGAGCGAACGGCCTGATCGGCGCTAATCTGTGCCGCGAACTGCTGCTGCGCGAGTGCGCGGTGCGCGCCATGACCCGCATCGGCAGCGACAGGCGCGCCTTGCACGGCCTGGCCGTGGAACACGTCGAGGGCGACATTTTCGATACGCCCGCCAGCCTGGCGGCCTTGTGCGCCGGCTGCGACGTGGTCTTTCACGCGGCGGCGCGCTTCGCCTACAGCGGCATCAGCGCGGCAGAACTCGACCGTACGGCCCTGACCGGTACCAGCAACATGATCGAAGCCGCCGCGCTGGCCGGGGTGGGGCGCGTGGTGATCACCTCGTCGTCCGTCGTGTTCGGTTCGTCGACGGCGCCACTGGTACGCGACGAGCGCGGCGGCCCGGATGACGGGTTTGTGGAGCCGCCCTACATCCAGTCGAAAATCAAACAGGACCGGCTGGCCATCGCCCTTGGCCGCGAACGCGGTGTCGACATTCTGCTGGCCTGTCCGACCATGTCGGTCGGCCCGCACGCGACCGTGCTGGGGCCGTCGAACGGCGTCATCGTGGCCTACCTCAACGATCCGCTGCGCCTGACCTATCCGGGCGGCTGCAACATCGTGTCGGTGCGCGATGTGGCGCACGGCCACTGGCTGATCGCCACGCGCGGCACGCCGGGCGAAAGCTACATCCTCGGATCCGAAAACCTGGAATGGAATGCGATCCATGCCGCCATTGCCGCCCTGTGCGGCGTCGACAGTCCGCGCCTGGAAGTCAATCACACGGCGGCCTATCTGGCGGCGTCGTACGAGGAAGTGCGTGCCCGCCTGCAAGGGCGCGCCCCGCTGACCAGCCGCGAGCAGGCGCGCATGATCGGCCGCTATTACTGGTATGCGCACGCGAAGATCGCGCAGCTCGGCTACGCACCCATGCCGGCCCGCGCCGCGCTGGCCGAAGCATGCGCCTGGCTGGCGGCCAGCCCGCACATCAGCCGCGAAGTGCGCACCTCGATGACCCTGGCCGACGACGCGCACCGTGCACGCGCCGGCATGCCATCCACCCAGGAGCTGCAATGACACCTTTTCATAGCTTTACCATGGTCAAGCGTCCGGTCGACCAGATCTGGCTGGTGATGCGCGATCATCTGGCCGAGCTGGCAGTCCAGCTGGACGATCTCGATTCCATCGTGCAGCTCGAACGCAGCACCGGCAGCGATGGCCGCCTGCTGCTGGTGAACCGCTGGCAAGCCCGGCAAACCATTCCGGCGATGCTGCGCGGTGCGCTGGGGGGCGAGCTCATTTCCTGGGTCGACCGGGCGCAATGGGACGACGCCGCGCACGTCTGCGAATGGGCGATCACGCCGTCGGTGCTGCCCGAGCACATCGCATGCCGCGGCAGCACGCGCTACGAGCCGGCCATGGCGGGACGCGGCACCCGCGTGACCTTCGACGGCAGCTTCACGCTCAAGCCGGGATTTTTGAACCGCCTGCCGGCCGCGTTCGAACCGGCGATTCTGAGCCTGGTCGAAAACATCGTCTCGACCCTGATCCCTCGCAATTTGTCCAAGGCCATCAATGCCGCCGCCGGGTTCAGCGGTGCGCCAGCGCCGGGCCAGGCCCTGGCGCCGCCGGCGTCACCCTAGCAGCCAGGCGTGGTGAAAGCCCAGGCGCGGATCGGCCAGCGGCGACATCCACGAAAAATACGTCTGCAGCGGGGGCATCTCAACGCGCAGGCGCAAGGTTCCGGTAGGGTAGTCGTAGATCGTGATGTGGTTCAGTCCGCGGTTGGCGGTAAACAGCAGCGACTGGCCGGCCGACAACTGGCAGCCATAAATGGAATCGAGCAAGGACTTGCGGGACACTTGCAGCGCACCCAGGAAGTGCTGGCTGTTTGAAAAGAAATTGCCACGCGTGAAAACGTCAGCGACCTGGGACCCCACCTCGCGCGCCCGGTTCAGCTGCGCCGCGGCGTCCGGGCGTTCGTCGACCAGCTGGCGGTAGCTGGCGAAGGTGGCCAGGTCAATGGCGATCACGTTCTGGCTACCGCCGTTGCAGAAAATCAGCTCGCTATCGGACAGGCAGACATCGGAATTGATGTGCGCCGGGATCTCGCGCCCGGCCGCCCAGTGGCGCAGCACCTGGCCGCTGGCCGCATCGATTTCAAAGGCATATTCTTTCAGAAAGGCCATGGCCCACTCGTGATAATCGACATGATCCTGCGGCAGCACCCGGAACGAGACGCCGTAGAACCGGTCCTCGGCCGGATGCGCGGCCACGTGCCAGCAGGTGGCCGGCAGATCGACCACGCGCACCGTCATCGATTCGAGGTCCAGGATGGCGACGTGGCAGGCTTCGCCACGGCGGCCGTCGTGCGGGCTGTCCATCGAGCCGTACACGATGTAGCGGCCCGATGCGCTGCGCTTCATGCCGTGCGGCAGCTTGAGCTTGTGCGCGCACAGGCGTTCGCCGTGCTCCAGCGCATCGACGGAAAAGCGGTAGAAGTGGGCGCCGATGACGGTGATGAATTCCTTGTCCGACATCCATACCAGATGGGTCGATCCCTGCAGCGAGGAGGGCGGACATTCGTAGCGCAGGGTCGACACGCGCCCGATCTCGTCGAGCGTGTGGGCGTCGTAGAACAGCAGGTGCTGGCCGGCGTTGCCCAGGAAACCGATGGTGCCGGACGGGTTGACCGACACCGCGTGACCGGCGGCGATGCCGTCGTAGTAACGAATCTTGTACGCGTAGCCTTGCGACACTTCGTCGAACAGAAACAGGCACACGCCGGCCATGCCTTCCAGGCCGTTGGCGCCGTTACCGTCCAGGGCGATGTGGAAGCGCTGGCTGTAGACCCGGCTGGCGGGATCGGATGAGGCGTTCCCGGGAGCGTCTGGCAGTTCCATTTCTTTGTGAGGATGCATCAAAATGTCTCTTCCTTTTCGTCGACCTAAGCAATCGCAAACTTCGGAAACAATCGTGCTGGAGCCTGCCAGCCGCTGGCGCTGCACCCTGGTGCGGGCAGGGCGGCTGGAGTTAATTATTGTACAACGCATCGCGCCGGTTGCGCGCTACCGCATCGTCCGCTTTACAACGAACATCATCAATCTGCTAGGTAACGGGTGGGTGTATGCGCCGCTGGCCGCCGCCATTTTCTTCTCGCAGATCCGCAATCCGGTCGCTGTGCTGCAGGCGGCGCTGCTGTCCACCCTGATCGGACACCTGTTTTACCGGACGCTCAAGCGCAGCGTGGCGCGCCTGCGTCCGTTCGACCGGGACCCGACGCTGCAATCGCTCACCAAGGTGCTGGACAAGTATTCCTTCCCGAGCGGGCACTGCATGACCCTGACCACCGCGCTGGTGCCGATTGCCCATGCGGCGCCCGCCACCATCCCCATCGCCGCCGGCGCGCTGGCGCTGCTGGCGGTGTGCCGCCTGATCGCTGCGCATCACTATCCCAGCGACGTGCTGGCCGGTATCGGCCTGGGAGCGGCGATTGCGATGCCGGTGTCCGCCTGGCTGATGCCGGCTTGAACTGCGCCAGCGCGGATGTCACCCCGGCGCCACGCCGGCCAGCAGGTGCTGCAATGTCGCGAACTCGACCGGCTTGGCCAGATGATGATCGAAGCCGGCGGCCAGGGCAGCGTCGATATCGGCTGGCTGCCCCCAGCCGGTCAGGGCGATCAGGACCGGTTGCCTGGCCAGCGGCATCGCGCGAATCCGCCGTGCCAGCTCGTAGCCATTAATATCGGGAAGGCCGATATCCATGATGCAGGCCTGTGCTTCATGCTCCCGCAGGCAGGCGGTGGCGTCCTCCCCGCAAAAAGCGACGGCGGTCGGATAGCCGCTCAGGTCGAGCATGGCCTGGAGCATCTGCGCGGCGTCGCGGTTGTCGTCCACCAGCAGTACCCGCAGCGGCGCGCCGGCGCGCGGCGCCGTCTGCGCGTGCGGCGTGGCCGCCGCCTGCTGCACGAGCGGCAGGCGGACCGTGAACGTGCTGCCTTGTCCCGGCCCCTCGCTGGCGGCGCCGATGGTGCCGCCATGCAGCTCGACCAAGCCCTTGACCAGCGCCAGGCCGATGCCCAGGCCGCCGTGCGCGCGCTGCAGCGCGGGTTCCAGTTGCGAGAACATCTCGAACACGCTTTCCAGCGCCTCGCGCGGGATGCCGATGCCGCTGTCGCTGATCGAGATGACGGCAGCGCCACCTTCATCGCGCATGTCCAGCGCAATGCGTCCGCCCGCCGGCGTGTATTTGCAGGCGTTGGTCAGGAGGTTGACCAGCATCTGCGTCAGCCTGGTCGGGTCGCCCTGCGCCGTGAGCGGCTGCGCCGGCAAGGTGACGCTCAGCGTATGGCCGGCGGCCGCGATCTGGGCCTGCATGTCGCCCACGGCGCCCTGGATGATGGCGGCCAGGCAGACCGGTTCGGTGCGCAGGACCAGCTTGCCCTGGCTGATGCGCGACACTTCCATCAGGTCGTCGACCAGATGGGACATCTGGCGCAGCTGGCGGTCGAACATGTCCACGATGCGCCGCTGCGGCGCGTGGTCCGGCAACTGCATCTTGAGCAAGTCGACGCCGCTGCGCATCGGGGCCAGCGGGTTCCTCAGCTCATGCGCCAGGGTCGCCAGGAATTCATCCTTGCGGCGGTCGGCCAGCGACAATTGTTCGTTGGCCTGGCGCAGCCTGGCTTCGGCCCCCGTTTGCGCCGCCAGTGCGGTTTCGGCGGCGCTGCGCGCGCGCAGCAGTTCACGCTCGTACGCGCGGCGGTCGTTGGCAATGAAGACCGCCACCTGATCGACCAAGCCGTCGCCCGAGCGGCGCCTGGCGATATTGAGCAGGGCGGGAACCCGGCTGCGGTCCTTGCGGACCAGGTCGACCTGGACCTCGCTTACCGATCCCTGCAGTTGCAGCAGCGGCGCGCAGTGCGTCTGGTGAAACAGGCGGCCACCGACACTGAGCAAGTCCTGCAGGCGCATGCCGGCCGTCATTTCGGCGTCGGTGAACCCGAGCCAGGCCGCCAGCGTCTGGTTGGTGCGCAGGATGTTGCCGGCAACGTCAGTGAGCATCAGCCCGCAGGCCGCCTGGGCAAAGGCTTCCTCCGGCGAGGGGAGGGTGCGCTCACGCATCGGCGTCAGGCCAGCGCCCTGGCCAGGAACGCCGTGATCGCATGCGTACTGGCGCTGGGCGCGCTCATGTGCGGGCAATGCCCGATATTGTCGATCAGCGACAGCACGCTCGACGGCAGGGTGCGGTGCATGTACTCGCCCACGGCCACGGGCGCGATGATGTCGTCGGTACACTGGAGAATCAGCGCCGGCGTGGACGACTTCGGCAAATCCGCGCGGTGGTCGGACAGGAAGGTGACGCGCGCGAAATGGGCGGCGATATCCGGGTCGTTGCGGCAGAAGCTGTTGGTCAGTTCCTCGCTCAGTTCGGGCTGGTCGGGCGCGCCCATGATGGCCGGGGCCATATTGCTCGACCAGCCGAGATAGTTGTCCTGCAAGGTCTGGAGCAGATCGTCGATATCCTCGCGTGAAAAGCCGCCGATGTAGTCGCCATCGTTGATGTACGAGGGCGATGGACTGACCATGACCTGGGCGGCGAACAGTTCGGGCGCCTTGATGGTGGCAAGCACGCCGACCATGGCCGCGACCGAATGACCGACGAACACGACCGGGCCGGAACCGAACTCGGTAACGATCTCGATCAGGTCGTCGGCGTAGCCGTGCAAGGTGTTGTACTTGGTGCGGTCGTAAGCGGCCGGGTCGGATGCGCCGCTGCCGACGGAGTCGAATGACACGATGCGGTACTGCTCTACAAACGAGGGCACGAGGAAGCGCCACATGGATTGGTCGCAGCCGAAGCCGTGGGCGAACACCAGCGTCACCGGGCCGCGCCCGCACACCTTGACGTTGTTGCGGCTTTGAATGCGCATGCCGGATCTTCCATAAATAAGCGGTGCGGCAGGGTGGGAAACCGCGGACGATTATTATAGCAATCTACCTCGCGCACGAGAGGAGATTGCGTGAACAAGGTGAAGCGACAAGGTGGGATCGTGCCGCCGGCGGGCATGCGGGCGGTAGTTGCGGCGCAAGTGCCCCCATCAGGTGGCGCCTCACGCGAGCCGCGGCCGCAGCGGTGACGACGCGGAGCGCCAACCGGCTAAAGCAGCGCCATCAAGCCATCGCATACGTCGCTTTGCATGTCATAGGGCAGCACCGAGAGCGTGAGGCCGCCGCCAAGATCGAATGGTGTTAACGGCGCATCGAACCTGGTCCATTTTGGATAGATCAAGGCCATCGGGCCTTTTCCGCCAAGGTAACGTTGGCCGTATGCATACAGTTGATACATGTCCGGCTGGTTGATCCCGGACTTCGGATCCGTGCTGCCATTGCGGTAGGTGATTTCCTGATCGATCAGCTTCCACTTCGTATCGAGGATGCACGCAAGCTGCTTGTCCGAGTAAATGCCCATGTCCGGCTTGAGCAGAAATACGAGCGGCGACAGCGACAGGTGGTGGTCCCGCAACTGGGTTCTCAACAGCAAATTCCGGGATGCCAGCTGGGCCCGCAGCATATGCGCTACATATTTTTCAAACAGTTGCTCCATCGGGAAAAGCAGCGATATGCCGGCATGCTGGTCCTTGATCGCAAAAGGACTTTGCATGTTCAGGATGAGCCGGATCCACGGCAGCACAGGCTGGTAGTGAATCATGTCCCTGCCGGTACGCCAGCGGTGGAAATCGCCGGCATGATCGCTTGAGACCGGGACCCGGTCGAACGCGTCACGCAGTTCGCGCGCCAGCCGTTGATGGCATTCCGACGTGTTCCATCCGAGGATTTGCCGGAGTGCCGCATGCAGTAACCGGTTTTCCGCGCGGTTTTCGGAAAAAATGTCGTACTCGATCTGGAACATGTGCCCTCTGCCGGGCGCTTGACGTAGCTGGCACGTGAGGTTCAGGCGGCCGCGCAAGAATGGTTCTTCCGACGCAATGCGTTCGTAATCCTTGTGTATGCCACGTCGCACCAGTGCGGCGCAATGGTGAAGAAAAATGGAGATCAGCGCCTCCGGCAATCGCTGCTCGCGCAGCATCAGCTGCGCGTCCGTACTTTCCAGGTAGGTCAGGTTCTCTGTCCGGCACAGCATTTTCCAGAGCAGTTGGCGGGTGTCCTTGACGTCTTGCTCGTACTCGCTGGTCTTGGGCAGGATTTCGATCTGGGTACCGTCGGGCGTTGTGATCACGCCGACGAAATTGAGCACACGTAAAGCCTTGCGGCCTTTGAACGCGGCTGTCTCGATGAAGCGATTCTTCTTCTCGTTGGAAAATGCCAGATTTTCGAGAAAAGCCCACGCGGCCGAACTTGCGATGCCGCCCACCTCCAGCCCGTGACCGGCGGCTTCTCCCTGGATCAGCAGTCCGAATTCGCGGATGCAGATCGCGTTCATTGGTAAATACGGCGGTAGGTCTGTGGGTCAAGCAAAGCGGCCGCGTCCCGGCGGTAGACCTTGTTCTTGGCCTCGAATCCCAGATGAACGCTCGTCTTGATGGTATAGATCGTCGCCTTGCCCAGCACATTGGCGATCTTTTCCCAGTCTTCAAAAAAGTACTCTTCCAGCAGCGGCAGGATCTTGTTGTTGAATATGCGGGCGAGATCGCCGACCTTGGAATTGGCATCGAGCCGCATGAAAAACGCATGGCCGATCGTATGTTCACGGTCATAGAGTTGTTCGATACGGTCGTTCATTGCACGCAGCATGGCTTTCAGGTCGACGCCACTGACGTTCGAGGATAACTGGTCCGGGTCCGGCATCATTTCGGTGAAGTCGAAACGGCGGCGCAGCGCGGTATCGATCGTGGCCAGCGAGCGGTCGGCGGTATTCATGGTGCCGATCAGGTACAAATTGTCTGGCACGGAAAAGCTGTCGTTGGAGTACGGGAGAATGACCTCCGCCTGCTCGCTGCCGCCGGCGCGCTTGGTGTCCTCGATCAGCGTGATCAGCTCGCCGAACACGCGCGAGGTATTGCCGCGATTGATTTCATCGATGATCAGCACATAAGGCAGGCCGGCGCCGAAGTCGGAAGCATCGGCCTCGCGCACGCGTGCCTTTTTCTCTTTGTAGTCGATATTCGCCTCGGGCGCGAGCTCTTCGCGTGCGGCTTTCAAGTCCGGCAGATGCTCCTCTTTGTATTTGAGCAAAGCCTTCAGGACTGCCCAGTAGGCTGTCGTGTTGGCGCCGCCAATCTCGGTGATGATGTCCTTGTTCTTGAGCGTGTCCATCGCGCTCAGGGAAGGATATTTTTTGTAGAGTTTGCTGAGCCGTTCACGCCCCGCCGGATGTCTTTTTTCACTGGCCCCATGCGAGACGTACAAGGTGTCTTCGGAAGAGGTCGGTTTGAAGGATAGTTTTTTTCCGGTTGCCGACGTCATCGATACGTCGGGATTGTCTTCAATCCAAGCCATGAACGCGGAAAAAAGATCGCCGAAATTGATCTCTCCCGGCGCTTGCATGCCGGACGGCTGTCCACGTAATTTGCTGTACATGGCGGCGATCGCCATCTGTTTGAAAATACCGTCCTTGATCTCATAGCGAAGCTGCCCGTCTGCCGCCTCGGCGCGAATGCCTTCAATGAAGTCCTCATAGCTGAAGCTTTGGTGAAAGGTGATGAAGGCGATGCGTCCTTCGCGCCGCAATGCGTCGAAACGGATCTTTTGTTCCTGATACTGCGCGTCAGTTTCAGGCGCCGGCGTGCCGTCGATGATCCGCACCGCATGGGTAACGGTGTGAAAGGTTTTTCCGGTTCCGGGCGGACCATACAGGATGCTGTTCAGCGGCGCGCTATCTGCCCGGACGGAGGCGGCCTGCTTGCCCGATGTGTTCAGTTCCATCAAATCGAGGTCGAATGCGGGCTTGAGTATGGTCGCCGCGAACTGCGTCAGCTGGTCGTCCGGCACCACCGCCACAGTGGTATTTGCCATGGGCTTCCATCCGTCTCCGCCGTGGATATGGGACGACGGGTAAGGGGTAGCCGAGATATTCCTGATGACTTCGATAGGCCGCGCCCACCATCCGGACAGGGTCGGCAATTGTGGAGATACCGGTTCCGCTTGCGATGTCGTGAAACGGCCGAACAGCACAATGTTCTGATTGCGGACCAGATACAGATAGTCGCCTTGCCGAATGCCGGCGAATTTCTGTCCCTGGCCTTTCCCTTCCTTGTCGTCCGGCGCATAACCGATCGCCACGTAATGGTTCTCCATCAGCCACGCGTGATCGCGGTTCGCCAGAACCGCGGCTTTTCCATGAGAGATTTTCCAGAATCGGGACGCCTGGGTTGCGGCTGCAGCGTTCACATCGCTCATTAAATTCACTTCCATCAATATTAAGATTGATGAAAGTGTAGCTGAATAATATGTCCACGTGGAAATATTTGTTGATGGGGAAGGAGTCTGGCCACGAACAGGCTGGCGAAGGGGGGGCGTTTGAATCATGCTGCTTCTGTTCGTGTGGAGCGTCGCACGGGTGCCGTATGATAACGGTATTTTCAAGGACCGTTCCATGACAGAAGAAGACCAGACTCCACCTTCCCGGCGCCGCGTGCCCACCAGCGTCCTGCTCGCTGGCCTGACTATGCTGCCGGCCCTGCTGGTCGCGTTCGGCGGCGCGCTCAGCGCCGCCGGCGGCTATGTGTGCGGCGTGATGATTGCCGCGCTGTCGCGCAAGTACGGCGACCCGTTCGACGCCAGCCTGGCGCCGGAAATCGGCGCCGCCATCGGCGTGGTGTTTTTCGTGTGCGCCTTCATTTATCAGTACCTGACGAGAAAACGCTGAGGCGGCGCGCCGGAAGCAGCGGCGCCGCCTCGCGCTCCTAGCGGAACGCGTAATTCACGCTCGCATACAAGCGCCGGCCGCGCGGGTCGGTGTAGGTCGGATCGTAGCCGGAAATGAAGAAGTTGGCCTGGTTCGAGTAAGGCGGCGCCTTGTCGAACATGTTCTGCACGCCGGCGCGCAGTTTCAGGTTCTTGTTCCATCCGTAGGACAGCGACATGTCCCACAGCGAGTACGCTTTCACGCGGTTGGGCGCGACCACGCTGCCGTCGTCGATGTTGATGGCCGAGTTCTGGTCGTCGTAGGATGCCGAAAACGTATTCGACAAGGTCGCCGACAGCGGGCCCTGTTCCCAGTCCATGCTGACCGTGTGGCGCCAGCGCTGCACCACGCCGTCGGTAACGAACTTGCCCAGGTTGCTGATGTAGGCGTCGCCCGGGCTGGTCTGGATGCTCGAATCGAGCACGTAGGTGCCGTTCAGGCGCGCGCCGAAGCGGCCCATGCCGGTGTTGACGCTGCGCAGGTTGACCACCAGATCGAGGCCGCTGGCCAGCTGGGCGCCGCGGTTTTCCTTGTGCAGCTCGATGTAGTCGATGTCGCCATCTTCATCGCGGTGCACCAGGTTGCCGTATTTGCCCAGGTTGCCGAGGATGATGTCGTCGCCGATCTCGCTGATCAGATCGGTGCGCTTGATCTTCCAGTAGTCCAGGCTGGCATTCCAGTGCTTGCCCGGTTCGACCACCAGGCCGGCCGAGAACTGGCGGCTGCTTTCCGGTTTCAGGTTCACATTGCTGTAGCGCCGCGTATCCCAGGCGTCGGCGCAGTCGGCGTAATTGTTCTCGACGGTGGCGCAGTAGACCGGGTCGGGCAGGATGGCGGTGAGGCCGTAAACGGTCGGGCGGTACAGGTCGGACATCGATGGGGCGCGGAAGCCCTTGCCGGCCGAGGCACGCACCGTGAGCGCCTTGTTCGGGGTGTAGGCCATGCCGATTTTCGGACTCAGGGCGCCGCCGACCTGCTGGTAGCGGTCGTAGCGGGCCGAGAGCTGGCCCTGCCATTCCCTGGTGAACGGCGCCAGCAGTTCGCCGAACACGGCGACCACCTTGCGCTGGTCGCTGGTCGCTCTGCCGCCTTCGGGCGCGTCGTCGTTATTGATGTTGTCGCTCATCAGCAATGCCGATGGACGGAAATCGGTGCGTTCGCGGCGCGCTTCGGCGCCCACCGCCACGCCCAGGTCGCCGCCGGCCATGGTCATGAGCGAGCGCGAGGCCTTGAAGTCGAGCGAATCCATGGTGCCGCGCGCGCGCCGCACCACATCGTTGACCTGGATGCTATTGAGTAGCGCCACGCCTTCGGCGCTGGACGGGCCGAACGGATTGATCCTGCCGTCGGCGATGCCGGCCATCAGCTGGTCGCGCAGTACGTAGCCGTGCGTGTCCCTGTCCTTGACCGTGTTCACGCTGTGGTTGTAGCCAGCGTCGTAATCCCAGCCGGCCGCCACGCCGGAAACGCCGACCACGTAGCGCTGGCTTTCGCTGGTCAGCTCACTGGTGCGCATGCCGGCTTCGTTCAGGCGCATGCGCAGCTGGATTTCGCCGGGCGTGTCGTCATCGAGCTGGTCCAGGCCGGTATTGGCCAGGGCCGCAATCTTGCGGTAATCGATGTAGCCGATCACGCGCGCCGACGAGCCGACGTAGTTGGTGCGCGAGCGGCTCAGCGCCACTTCGGCATACGCCTGGGTATCGGCGCCGAGCTTGATCACACCGCGGCTGAGCAGGTTCTGCTTGGTCGACTTCGGATACAGCTCGGTGTCGCCCATGTAGTCGTAGGTGCAGGCATCGACGCCGCCGGTGCCATCGGGCAGGTACAGATTGGCCGGCGGCGCGCAGGCCGGGATCGACAGGTTGATCTGGCGGTTGGTGATCGGCCGGCCGTTGAGCAGGAAGCCGGTTTCCTGCAGGTGGTCGCGCTGGGCCGGGGTCAGGCGGATATTCGCCGGGCTGGTAAAGCTCGACAGCAGATGGCCGAGCCGCTGCGGGATCCGCAGCTCGCTCACGAACTTGCGCTGCGACGTGTTGAGGCGCTCGGTGCCCTGTACGTCGAGCACGGCGAAGACGTTGTAGCCATCCTTTTCCAGCTCGCCCGTGCCCAGGCTCAGGGTGGCGGCGCGCTTGCCGGCGCCGCCTTCCCTGGTGCCGAGCGCATAGGCGTTCGCTTCCACCCCGCGGAAATCCTTGCGCGTGATGAAGTTGATCACGCCGCCGACCGCGTCGGTGCCGTACAGGGCCGAGGCACCGTCGAGCAGCACCTCGACGCGCTGGATGGCGGCCGCCGGGATGTTGTTCAGGTCGACGCCGGTATCGTCGCCGGGCGAGGCGAAGTTGGCCATGCGGCGGCCGTTGAGCAGCACCAGGGTGGACGAGGTGCCGATGCCGCGCAGGTTGGCGCTGTTGAAGCCGCGCTGGTCGCCGCCCACGTTGATGCTGGCGCCGTCGGTCAGGCCGCCCACGTTCGACGAGATGCGCGCCATCAGTTCGGCGGCGGTGGTCACGCCGGCTTTTTCAATCTCTTCGCGCGTGACGATCTGCACCGGCAGCGGGGTGTCGGTCTCGATGCGCTTGATGGCCGAACCGGTGATCTCCACCTTCGGCATCGGCGCCTCGGGCATCTGGGCCGAGGCGGCGCCATGGGCCAGCAGGCCGGCGGCGGCGCCCGCGTGGAGCGCCAGCCGGACGGCGCGCGTCAGGCGCGAAACGGGGAGGGGATGACAATACTGGCGATAGGGCTTGCGCATGCTGGAGGCTCCGTGGGGATAAGGGGATTGCGGTGCAGGCGGGCGGACGGCGTCCGGCCCCTGCGTCAACGCTGCGGCGGCCATTGCGGCGGCAACTGCACGGCGCGGGGCGTCTGGGCAGGCCCGGCTGGCAGGTCGTCTGGGTAAATAATGGATGCTGTTTTCCCTGTCTGACGCGAAGTGAGTATTTAACAAGTTTTCCACTTTACGCACAACGTGGCAAAAGCTCAATAGTTTCCTGTGCCCGCTGGCGGCGCCATGGCCCGGGCGCGTGGCGGCGGGGCGCGGCTGGCGCAGGGGAGAACAGGCGCCAGCCCAGCAACGGCAGTGCATGTGGTTCGCATAGTCGTATCCGCCCCGGATGCGGAAACGCGCTCGTTAGCTCATCGATACTGTTGTGTTTTTGCCCGGGCCGACTGTGCGGAAAAGCTTTGGGATTGGCAAGTTTGCAACTATAATTGACCTCCATCCAAAGTAGCAAGAAAGTAAATTTATGTTAATGACGAACATCGAAACCATCCCGGGCAAGTCCATCATCACTTGCCACGGCGTTGTGTCGGGCAGCACGGTACGGGCCAAGCACGTGGGGCGCGACATCATGGCTGGGCTGAAAAATATCGTCGGTGGCGAGCTCAAGGGTTACACCGAGCTGCTCAACGAATCGCGCGACAGCGCGATCGAACGCATGCAGGCGCAGGCCACCCAGATGGGCGCGAATGCCATCGTCAATGTGCGCTTTTCGACCTCGTCCGTTGCTGCGGGCGCCGCGGAAATCTATGTGTACGGCACCGCCGTCACCGTGGGCTGAGACGATGCAAGAATTTGCCATGATGGGAATATGGCTGGGCCTGATTGTGCTTGGTTACTTCTGTGGCCGTGCCGCCGAAGCCAAGCACTACCGCTCCATCCACGCCCGCGAAAAAACCTGGCTGCATCTGCCGTCGACCTCGCTCAAGACCCTGCTCGATCCGGCCCGTCCGGTCGAACGCAGCGAGCTGGTGTATGGCAACATGGTCGTCTCGATCGATTACTTCAAGCAGGCCGTGGCCGGCTTGCGCTCGCTCATCGGCGGCGCGGTCAAGTCGCACGAAACGCTGATCGACCGTGCCCGCCGCGAAGCGGTGCTGCGCCTGAAGGAAAGCTGCCCCGACGCGCACGAGATCGTCAACCTGCGGCTGGAAACGATGTCGATTTCCGGCAAGATGCCGGGCAGCGTGACCTCGGTGGAAGTGCTGGCCTACGGCACCGCCATCTATTTCGCCAAGTAAGAAAGCGCCATGAAATACCAGCCCTCGCTGCCCGACCATAACGATAATGTGTCGTACGAGCACCCCTTGAAGGACTTCATCGTCATCGCGGGCTGGCTGTTGGCGGGTACGCTCCTGATTTTCTGGCTGCTCGGGCTGGCCGTCGATGCCATGGTCGACCGCCTCAGCCACGAAAGCGAAGCGCGCCTGTACGCGCTGCTGCCGGCGCGGGCGATGGCAACGGCGCCCGCCGAGCAAGCGCAGCAGGTGCAGCTGCAGGCGCTGGTCGACAGCATGCGCACCTGCGCCGGCTTGCGCTTGCCGGCCACCATCACCTTGACCAAGTCGGACACGCCCAACGCGGCGGTCGTCCCGGGCGGCAATATCATCGTCTTCAGCGGTTTGCTGGAGCAGGTACGCTCGGAAAACGGACTGGCTTTCGTGCTCGCGCACGAGCTGGCGCACATCACCCAGCGCGACCATTTGCGGGCGATGGGACGCGGCATCGTGCTGTTCGGCTTATCGACGCTGCTGACAGGAAGCGACTCTGGTCTGAGCGACTTGCTGGCGCCCGTGAATCACCTGGGGCAGGCCAAGTATTCGCGCACGCGCGAAGCGGCCGCCGATGCCGCGGCCCTGCGCATCCTGAACTGCCGCTACGGCCATGCCGGCGGCGCCACCGAGCTGTTCGCCGCCCTGAAGGAGGAGGACGAGGCCTTCGCCGGTTTGTCCCACTACGCTGCCTCGCATCCGGCCATGCAGGACCGCATCGATACGCTTAACGCCGCCATCAAGGCAAACGGGATGAAGCTTGGCCCGGTGCTGCCCTTGCAGCTGGCACGCTGATTTGCTGCCCGAAAAGCACGCACGGGCAGATTTGCGTTTGAAAGCAAGGACTTAGCAGGCGGGCAGCAGGCTTGTTAACAAACTTATCCACAGTTTCTGTTTGCAAGTTGCATTCCCAACATTGTCTGTCTACACTGCCTTAAAAGCGCGCAGCCGCATTCTTTCCTTCATAAACAAGGACTTAGGGCGGGGAGGGCTGGCTTGTTAACAAACTTATCCACAGATTCTGTTTGCAACTTGCATCGACGCGGCAACTGTCCACACTGCCCGAAAAGCGCGCAGTGGCATTTTCCCCTTTAAAAGCAATGGCTTGGCGCTGTCGCACTGCGCTTGTTAACACACTTATCCACAGAATTTGTTTACAACTGTGGACATCACACGGGCGTTCTACAAAAGGTCTTTACAAATTCCGCCATTTCGCTAGACTTCGAGCTATATGTTAGCGCTAACTTTCATCTGGGCAGCAGAATGATTAATTCAGGCAGCAAGCACGGTAACGAGATTCGCTGGGTGGTGATGGGTGTGAGCGGCTGCGGCAAGAGCACGGTCGGGCAAGCCCTGGCGCATGAACTCGGTGTGCCTTTCGTGGAGGGTGATCAGTTTCATCCGGCCGCCAACGTCGCCAAGATGTCCGCCGGCATTGCTCTCGACGATAAGGACCGTGCCGGCTGGCTGGGTGCGCTGCAAGAGCAGATCCGCGACGCTTGCGAGCGCGGCGCCGGGCTGGTCGTATCCTGCTCGGCGCTCAAGCGGCGCTACCGCGACCTGCTGCGCGAAGGCGATCCGGCGCTGCGCTTCGCCCACCTGGACGGGTCGCGCGATCTGATCGCCGGGCGCATGCGCGCGCGCGCCGGTCACTACATGCCGCCGTCGCTGCTCGAGAGCCAGTTGCGCGACCTCGAACCGCTGCAGGCCGACGAAGCGGGCGTGGTCCTCGACATCGGCGTCGCGCCCGCCCGGCAGGTCGCGCACATTCTCGGACAAGGCGCCATCAGCGGCGCATGACGGCGCGCTATCAGTCGTCGCTCGCGCCGCGGATGCAGGTGATGTAGACCGTCTCCTTGTCTTCGCTGCCCACTTCGATCATGCCGCCGCCTTTGACGTTACGCTTATAGTCCGGCCCCTTGACCCTGGCGGCTTTGGCGACTTCTTTCAGCGACACGTTGCTGAACTTGGCGACATAGCCACCGCCGCCGTTGCCGTCATCTTCGGTCACACCGATCACCACGGTCCTGAGTCCGAAAATGCTCACGGGCGCCGGCAGGATAATGTTCTCGAAGCTGTTCGGATCCTTGACAAACGTCTTTACCGCATCCGTATAAACCAGTTTCCGTTTGCATTCGATGGCGGCGACCAGATTCGGCGCCGCGCTCTCGAGGTCGGCGAGTTCCTGCGGCGTAGCCTCGGGCAATTGCGCTTGCGCACTCGCGAAAACCGTGGTCAGGGCGACGGCGAGCAGGCTGCGGATCAGGGCGTGGTTCATACAGAATGGACTTTCAAGGTTGTTGAATTGAAATGGGTTACCTAAATTGCAATTCTACGTGCTTTTTCGTCACATGTGGTGATTGTCTTTACGTATCGGGGAAATCCGGAAACGCAGCTCGCGGACCAAGGTCGTGGACCAAGGTCGCGGACCAAGGTCGCGGACCAAGGTCGCGGACCAAGGTCGTGGACCAAGGTCGCGGACCAAGGTCGAGGACTTGCTGGCCGCTTGCCGGGTCATGTATCATTTTCGGACTTTGATGGGGACACGATGAAAACACTGACACTGCTGCCAATGATGTTTGCCCTTGCGGCCTGCGGAAAGCCTGCCGCACCGGAAAATCCGCTCGACGCCGCCGCCCGCCGCACCTGCATGAACACGATCGAGTCGCGCGCCATCAACAGCAAGTCGGTTTCCTATATCGGCGATGCACCGAGTCCCGTCACGCGCGGCGCCAACGGGCAGCTGGAGGTGTCGCTCAAATTCTCCGCCAAGAACGAAATGAATATCGCCTCGACCATGATCGCCCGTTGCGTGGTGAGCGCCGACGGCAAAACGCTGGTCGATATCGCAGTCAAGGACAGTCGCTAGAGGACGGCCGGAGCACGAGCTAGCGCCGTGCCGGACACGCCTGTTTTCCAAGCTGCTCGCCGAGCGCAAGCGCGCCGGCGAAATCGTCGGCCGACAACTCCTCGCCAAAACGGTCACGCAATTGTTCCTGCGTCACCGGCTTCTTGCGCGGTATGGCGGCGGCGATACTGTAGGCCATCGAGGTACGCAAGTCGCGCGCCGTGATCTGGCCGGCGTCGTACACGGTCGACAGCAGGGCCAGCGCAAAATGGTCGCACTGGTCGCCGGCCTGTTTCAGGTAGGCCAGCGCATCGTCTTTCCATTGCTTGACGATCGGGTCGTCGGGGTTTTGCGTCAGGTCCACGCTGCGCCCGTACGGGCCTTCCATGTACACATCGATCTGCGCAGCCTTGTTGCCGGAGCGCGCCGCCAGGTTCAGAAAGGCCAGCCGTTCCTGCACCTGGGCCGGGGAAATGCCCGCGCACAATGCGGTCAGTTCCATGCGCTCGGCCTGGAAGGCTGCCAGCTCGGCCGCATCGTTGTAGTCGGCCACCGGGTCCTCGTTGGCCGCGCACACCGATTCGGCCTGGTACACCTCGTAGGCGGCCCTGGCGTCGCCGCTGCGCGCGGCCGCGATGCGCGTGCCGATGTACTGCGCGATGCTCAAGCCGCCAAGCTCGATGACGCGGCCGTTGCGGCCATAGACCGGGGCCTTTTTCTGCGACAGCATGCCCGGCCCCGGACGCGCTGCGCCCGCCTCGGGCACGGATGAAAACCAGCGCGGCGCTGCGAGCGTGGCGGCGGCGGCAGGCCGGGGGGCCACGACGGGCGCTGGCGCTTGGCCGGCCAGCAGGCCTGTGGCGAGCCAGATGCCAAGGCCGGCGGCGCCAAGGGCGAGACAAATCAACAGGGGCAGGCGTGCATTCATCAGCTTACTCGACGATGGCAGCGCCATGCGGAATGCTCCGCACGGCGCCAGTGCAGGGTTGGTCGCTCAATCCCAGAGGTAGCAATAGTTCTGGCTGCGCGTCTTGCTGGCGCTGACCGAACCGGAGGACGCAATCACCTTGACCCAGCCGTTCGGCTCCGAAGTGGTCGGCACGTCGCCGCAGTTGCTGTGTACCCAGTGAATGCCGGTGCCGCTGGTGTATTTTTTACCGCACAGGCCGAGCCGTTGGTTGACCTTGATGGCAGCGAGCGATGGCGGCATGGTGGACGCGTTCCTGACATGGTCGACGACCGCCGACGGCACCCGGGTTAATCCGCCTTGGCGATGCAGGCGTTGGCCGTGCCGGGGTCCAGTTTCAACCCTGCCAGCAGTGTCTTTCGGGCGCACAGGCCGAGCGCGGAAATGGCATTCTCGGGCAGCATGCGCGGCCTGTTCTCCGGGGCGATCTGCGGATAGCAGGCGACGAGCGAGGCATCGACCGCCGCCAGGAACTGCGCGCGCGATACGCCGTAACACTGCAGCTTCTTCTCGCTCAGCGCCTCGCCCTTGGTCGCGCTGCGTGCCCGCATGAAGGCGAACATGGCGTCGGTATCGACCTTGCCTTGCGCATCGCGCTCAAGATTGGCCTGGTCGTTGGCGGCGGGTGGCGTCGCTGCGGCGAGCGCGGAGGCGCCGCCGGTCAGGGTTGCGGCGATGAACAGGGAACAGGTGAGGGCAGCGCGCATGGCATGCTTTCGTTAAAGTTGGATTGGGGCGCGCCAGTGCGCCGGTGCTGGCGCGCTGGCGAGCGCTTGGCCGAGGCTATGGTAAGTCTTGCGGTGTCGAGGGCGCCAGACTGCGTGCCAGCGCTTCAAGTTCCGGCGTGCGCAGCCACAGCGGAATGTCGGACAATGGCGCGCCTGCGCGCAGGGCGCGTTCGCTGGTGCCGGTGTCGAGCAGGGCGCCCCAGTACGCCGACACGCAGTTCTCATCCCAGCGCTCGGGGGCCCTGGAGCGGTGGGCGTCATGCCTGTTCCAGCGCTTGTCCCCGCCGTACAGCGAGCGGGCCAGCGCCAGGCCGTCCGCGCTCATGCAGACGCCGGGGATTTCGTGGGCGGAGTGGACGTTCTTGCGGATCAGCGCGTCGAGCCGTGCGGGCGTCTGGAAATGCGCGGGCAGGTAGGCCAGTGCGCCGGCATTGGCGTTGGTCGCAGCGTCGGCCAGTTCGGCGGTGATCTGTTCGTCGGCAAGCGCCAGGATGCCTTCGGCGGAGTCGGTGACCAGGGCCAGCAGGTCGAGACCATCGTCCTCGTGTGGTGCGGCCAGGCTGGCGCAGGCGTCGATCGCCAGTTCCAGCGTGTCGACGCTTGGTGCGCAGGTCAGCCACAGGTTGCCCCATTCGTCGCCGTCGCCGGTGTCGCCGGTCCAGCTCAGGCCGAGCCACAGGCGGTTCGTTTCAGGCGTGCCGGCATCGCCGCCGGGCAGCGGTTCGTTCAGGCGGAAAGGCCAGGCATCCGTCCATTCGTCGGCCGGCCGGCCTGCGAAGTCAGGGGCGTCGTCGCTCGGGCCGAATTGCACGGTCAGCCGCGCCGCCAGGTCCACATGGATGCGGCCGAGAAGGGCACGGCGCATCTCGTTGAGGAACGGGTAGTAGCCGTTTAATCCTTCGTCGAGGTAGAAGCGGGCGATGCGGCGCCGGGTGCGGACATATGTCGCGATCTGCGCGTCAAGATCGTCATCGTCATCGTCATCGTCATCGTCGTCGTCATCGTCGTCATCGGAATCGATATCGAGTTCGGGATCGCGCGCCAGCCGCTGCAGCTTTTGCCCGGTCTCCAGCAGCATCGCTTTGGCGAAGTCGATCAATTCCTCGGGCGACTTGAGTTCGTCGAACAGGGTCGCGGCCGGAGCGGCGAAGAAGGGAACGGGTACGCCAATCGCCCCGCTGACGGCGCCGGTCCACAGCAGGCGCGCCTGATCGTCGTAGAGCGCCGCGAACTGGCCATCCTGGCCTTGCTCGCGCCGCAGGCGGTACGCCACGCGGGCATCGCGGTCGAGCATCAGCAGGTCGTCGTCGTTGCCGATGAAGACGGCCAGCGGCGTGTTCGATTCGGTCTCCATGAACATGCCATCGCTCGATGTCATCGGTTCGATGGCGTTGGCCGGCGCCGGCGTGAATTGGCCGTCGGTGCGCACGATGCCCCACGCCGGCAGCAGGTCGGGCTGGCCGTGTTCGCGTTCCCAGGCGTTCGACGCGCGTCCGATGGCAAAACGGTGTTCGTTGAAGTCGGTGCCCCAGTCCATGTTGTTGGAAACGTGGAAGTAGCCGTCACGCGAAATGTACATGCGCTCGTCCTGCCGCACCACGCCGTCGACCATGTGCCCGGATAGATGCCGGGCGTCCTTGAAAACGTTCTTGCCGCTCGCGTCCAGATAGCCGTAGTCCATCGACCAGCCCTTGCCGCGTTCAATGCAAAACGCCAGGCCATCGGCATTGAATTCCTCCATCCAGTAGTAGCGCGGCCGCACCACCCACTTGCCCGTGGCGTCGATCAAGCCATGCGCATCGCTTTTCGTCGACGCAGGCGCCACGCCCTCATCGGAAAACTGAAGCGCGCGCTCGAATTGCGGTGCGATGGCCCATGCGCCCTGGCGGTCCAGGTAGCCGAACTTGTCGCGCGGGCCGGTGCTCGCTGCCGCCAGCCCGTTGGCGGTGAACGGCTTGGCAACGAAGAATTCGCCATCGAAGGCGAACTCCCCGCTGGCATCGATGTAGCGCCACGACTCTTGCGCGACCATGACCGCGGCCAGGCCGTGACGGAAGGGGCCCACGTTGGCCCAGCGCGGGGCGATTGCCGGCTTGCCGCTCAGGTGCATGTAACCCCACTGGCCGTTCTCGCAAAAGCGCGCCAGCGTGCCGTCGCCGAAGGCACGGGTGTCGTCCAGTCCGGGCGCGACCAGCCAGTCGCCGCGCGCGTTGATGTAGCCGCAGCGGCCGTTGGCTGCCCTGGCGGCGGCGATCAGGCCACCCTGGCCGTCGTCGGAAAAGGCGCCGATCACATTGACCAGCGCGGGCGACAGGGTGATCACCCGTCCCTCATGGATCATCAGCAGTTCGGAGGGCGCGTCTGCTGCGCGCAGATGGTTGCGGATCAGGATGGGTTGCGTCGGCATGGTGTCGGGGTCGTGTATGAAGAGTGCAAGCGTGCACCGGCGCGCTTGTCATTCATGCATTTTACCCGCGCGGCTTGATTCATCATCAAGATGATCGGCAGGGCAACGCCGGCGCCTTCTTTTCGCGGCAGGACCCGCGCCGGCGCAGAATGGGCTCAGGGCAGTTGCGCGCGCAGCCGTTCGATGGCGAAGTCGGCGAACTGGCGCACGCGCGGCGACAGGTGCAGCGCGTGCGGGTACACCACCTGCAGCGGTTCGCTGGGCGCGCTGTACTGCTTGAGCACGCGCACCAGGGAGCCATCGTCCAGATCCGCGCTCACATCCCACAAGGCTTTATAGAAGATGCCGCCGCCTTCGCGGGCAATGGCCTGGGCGGCGTCGCCGTCGTTGCAGAAGAAGGTGGGCGTGATGGCGGCCGTCACCGCTTTGCCGTCGCGCTCGAACACCCAGTGCCGGGTCGAGTCGGCGCGGTACACGATGCAGGCGTGCCGCACCAGGTCCTCGGGCGTGAGCGGCTCGCCGTGCCGTTCGATGTAGCCGGGCGAGGCGCACATGATGCGGTAACCGGTGGCGACGGGCCGCGCGATCATGCTCGAATCGTTCAGGTTGCCGAAGCGCAGGGCCACGTCGATGGCCGAGTCGACCAGATCGACGAAGGCGTCCTCGAGACTCAGTTCGATGCACAGGGCAGGATGCTGGCGCTGGAAGGCGGCCACGATGCCGCTCAGGTAACGGCGCCCGAAGCCGCGCGGCGCCGCCACCCGCAGCAGGCCGGCGATGCTGGTGCGGCTGTCGGTCATGTCGGCCTCGGCATCCTGCACCTCGGCCAGGATGCGGATGCAGCGCTGGTGGAAGCGCGCCCCCTCCTGCGTGAGCGATTGCTTGCGCGTGGTGCGGTTGAGCAGGCGCACGCCGAGCCGGTCTTCCAGCGCCGCCATGCGCTTGCTGACCACGGCCAGCGACAGGTCGAGTTCGCCTGCGGCATCGGTCATGCTGCCGGTGTGCACCACCCGGGCGAAAATATTGAGATCGAGAATGTTGTCGATCATCCGATTATCAACGCTGTGAAGATAGACATTGTATTTTTAGCCCATGTATCAATGAAAGTGAAATAAATATAATCGATCTCTTTAACACTTTCAAGGATGCACCATGAACAACACCGCCATGACCGGCTATCTCGCCGCCGCGTTCCTTGCGTTCGGCACGCTGGCGCCGCACGCGCTGGCCCAGACCGCACCAGTGAGCAGCATGGCGAAGGCCCAGGCTGGCTATTACCATTTCAAGGTGGGCAATGTGAACGTGACGGCCCTGTCCGATGGCACCCTGGCGATTCCGCCGGGCGATCTGCTGACCAACGTGGCGCCGGGGCAAGTGGCAGCACGCCTGGCGGCAACGTTTCAAGGCACCCATGTCCATGCTTCCGTGAACGCCTACCTGATCGAGAGCGGCGGCCGGCTGGTGCTGGTCGATACCGGCAGCGGCGAGCTGTACGGCCCGACGCTCAACAAACTGGTGGCTTCCCTGCAGGCGGTCGGCTACCAGCCGGGGCAGATCACCGACATCCTGATCACGCATATCCACACCGATCACACCGGTGGGCTGATGAATGGCAAGCGCATGGTGTTTCCCAACGCTACCTTGCACGTCGATGCGCGCGAGCTGGACTACTGGATGAGCGCCACCAACCGCGCCAGGGCGCCAGACAACAAACGCCAGCACTTCGACGAGGCGCTGATGAAGGTAAAACCGTATGTCGATGCCGGCAAGGTCAAGCCCTTCAACGGCGCCACGCAGCTTGTTCCCGGGCTGCGCTCCGTGCCGAGCTACGGCCACACGCCGGGGCACAGTTTTTACGTGCTCGAAAGCGGCGGCGAGAAACTGGTGTTCTGGGGCGATTTGCTGCACGTGGCCGAAGTGCAGATGCCGGACCCGGCGGTCACCATCGTGTTCGATGTCGACCCGACAGCCGCGGCTGCCGAGCGCAAGCGCGCGTTTGCCGAAGCGGCCAGGGAAAAATACTGGGTGGCGGGCGACCACATCGCCTTTCCGGGCGTGGGCCGCCTGCGCGCCGATGGCGACGGCTATCGCTGGGTACCGATGCCGTACATGAACGACCATGTTCCGGCAGCGGCCAAATGATCAGGGGAGGGAAGCTGGTGCCCGGTGTTGAGGCCACCGGACTAGCCTGTCGTCGCATGACTGAGGCGGCGTACACCTGCAGCGTAAGCGCTTGACGGCAGCGCGACGCGATCTGCATCTATCGCGCTAGCTCGCCTGCGCGCGAGGCTTGTGGTAGACAAATCGCGCCGGACTGCGCGCCACCGTTCATTTGCTGGGTTCAATTGCCGGGGCGGGCCGCAATTCCGACAGCCACAGGCCCAGTCCCAACGCCGGAAAAGCCATTCCGGCGAGCAACACGGCGTGCCAGCCATAGCTCGCGAATACCCAGCCGCCGAGCGCCGATCCGAGCGCACCGCCGGCGAAGAACAGCGCCAGGTAAATCGCGTTCAGGCGGCTGCGCACCTCGGGCGCCATGCCGAAAATGGCGCGCTGGCCGAGCACCAGACTGGCCGCCACGCCCATGTCCAGAATGATGGACGCCACCACCAGCACCGCCAGCGCCACGTCGCGCGATCCCGGAATCACCAGCGGCAGGGCAAAGGCAATCACGCCAAGCGACAGGGCGACACCGGTTGCCGGCAGGGTTTTCCCGGCATCGGCCAGGCAGCCGGCAATCGGCGAGGCGATGGCGCCGGCCATGCCGACCAGCGCAAAAATCGCGATGCCCGTCTGCGACAGTTGAAACTGCGGGCCGGACAGCATCATCGGTGTGACTGTCCAGAACAGGCTGAATGCACCGAACAGGCCGGCCTGGTAGGCGGCGCGGCGGCGCAGCAGCGGGGTGGTCTTGAACAGGGTCCACAACGAGCCGATCAGGCGCGCATACGGCAGCGTCGACTCCGGCACCCGCTGCGGCAGCTTGACGCGCAGCACGGCGGCCAGCACCAGGATCAGCACGGCGGCGCCGCCGAATACCACGTGCCAGTTGCTGGCATCGGCCACCAGGCTGGCCACCGGACGCGCCAGCATGATGCCCAGCAGCAGGCCGCTGACCACCTTGCCCACCACCTGGCCGCGCGTCGCTTCCGGCGACAGATGGGCGGCAAACGGCACCAGCACTTGCGCGGCGACCGAACCCAAACCGATGGCCAGCGCCGCCGCCAGGAACACCCAGCCGGCGGTGCTGAAGGCTGCGGTGAAGAGGGCGATGGCGGTCAGCAGCAGCGCGCCGAGCACCAGGCGGCGGTTTTCCAGCACATCGCCCAGCGGCACGATGAACAGCAGGCCGATGGTGTAGCCGATCTGGGTGAGGGTGACGATCAGGCCGGCGGCCCCGGCGGACAAGCCGGTGGCGCGGCTGATCGGCCCCACCAGCGTTTGCGCGTAATACAGATTGGCCACGATCAGGCCGGCGGCGACCGCCAGCAGCAGCACCATGCCGGACGACATGGCGCCTGCGTGTTCGGTGTTCGGTTTCATATTGCATCCTCAAAAATCAACTTGCGTTGAACTGAGGACATTGTAGACAAAACCGGTCAGGTGATTATATGCTCATAATGCACCTATACTTTTCACAATATGTGAACAATCGACCGGAGAATCCGCTTGGACAAGGTGAAAGCGATGCAGACATTCGTGCGGATCGTGGAGGCGAACAGCTTTTCGCGTGCGGCCGAAAGTCTGCGCCTGCCGCGCGCTTCGCTGACGGCAACGATGAAGAACCTGGAAGCCTTTTTCGGCCGCCAGCTGCTCCAGCGAACCACGCGCAAGCTCTCGCTCACGCCCGACGGCGCGCAATATTACGCCCACTGCATCGAAATCCTGGCTGCGATCGACGCTTCCGAGCAAGCGTTTTTCGGCGCCGGCTCGACCCGGCCCAAGGGCAAGCTGCGGATCGACCTGCCGTCGGCGGTGGCGCGGCACGTGATCCTGCCGCACATTGCCGCCTTTCATGAAGCCTATCCCGACGTCGAACTGGGCATCAGCATCACCGACCGCCTGGTTGACATGATTCGGGATGGCATCGATTGCGCGGTTCGGGTGGGGCAGTTGCAGGATTCCTCGATGATCGGGCGCCAGATTGGCGAGATGCGCTTTGTCACCTGCGCCGCGCCATCCTATCTGGCGCGCCATGGCGTGCCGCAGAGCATTGCAGATCTGCATGCGCATCGCAGCGTGGTGCATTTTTCCGCGCGCACGGGCCGGCCCTTCGACTGGGATTTCGTGGTGGGCGGCGCGGTGACAAGAATCGCCATCAGCGGCCCGATCGCGGTCAACGATGCCGGCGCCAACCTCATCTGCGCCCTGCAGGGGCTGGGGCTGACGCAGGCTGCCACCTACCAGGTCCGCAAGCACCTGGCCGACGGCTCGCTGGTGCAGGTGCTGGCGGACACGCCGCCGACGCCCATGCCGGTGTCGCTGCTGTACCCGCAGGGACGGATGGCGGCACCCAAGCTGGCCGCGTTTGCCGGCTGGCTGACGGCGCTGTTCGACAACGACCCCGATCTGGCGGTAGCCGGCCGGCCGTGATGGCTACGGTGTCGAGTGCAAGGCCAGGCGCTTTATTGATATATATCATGCAATAATGATTTTCTTAATACCTTTCAGATGGCAGCCATGATCCCGATCCTTCGTTCCTTCCGAATTCATCCCTTGTGCCTGGTTATTTCGGGCGTCTTGCTCAGTGCCTGCCACGGTTCGTCCGACAGCACACCCGCGCCCGTCACGCCACCGCCGCCTGAACTACCTGTCAGACTCCTGGGCGAAAGCATGGTGGGCAAGCAGTTCAGGCCGGGCGGTATCGCGGTCGATGCATCGGGCACCATTTACGTCGGCAACGGTTTGCCGTGGCAACTGCCGCCCTCGGGCATCATGGAGGCAACCATTGAGGTCGTGAAGATTTCGCAAACCGGTACGGTTTCTCCCTTCATCAATCGAACCAGCACCTATACCGGCGCGGGCGCTGCGGTGGCTCCGGGGCAGGTCGTTCAACTGGTCTTCAATTCCGCCAGCCAGACCCTGTATGCGCTCGACATGGGTACGGCCCCGTCCGATTCTATTGGCGTCATCCGTCCGATCAGCGCCGCTGGCGTGGTCGGCACGATCCGCCTGGCGGATACGCCGACCCATGCGAATTACAGCCCGGTGCCCACCACCATCGCGCAGCGTCCGGTCGCGCTGGCAATCGGCCCGGACGGTGCGCTTCATGCCTACGGGACCGGCTACCATGCCCCGTCCAGCACCCCCACCGTTGGCTCGTACAGCGTGAGCTTCAATGGCTGGCAGACCGTCAATCCCGACGGCAGCGGGCGGGTTGTGTATTCGCAGGAATCGGGCCACTCGACGCCCGGCAGGTTCGACCCGCGTGGCCCATTTACTTATACGTATCCCGCCGATCTTGGCGCGACAGCGGGACGGCTGGGCCGTAACGATGGCGGCCTGGCCATCGACAGCGCGGGCAATGGCTACATCGCCGACACGGCCCGCCATGCCATCATCAAGGTCACCCCGACCGGAAGCGCCAGCATTTTTGCCGGCGCCGTGACGGAGGCGGGCAGCGCCGACGGCACCGGTACTGCTGCACGCTTCAATCAGCCGACCCAGTTAGTGGTGGACAAGGCCGCCAATGTGTTCGTGCTCGACCGCGGCAATGCGACCGTTCGCAGAATCACGCCCGCCGGCGTGGTCACGACGGTCCTGGGCGTGGCCGGGCAAGCGCAGACCAAAACCGGCGAGTTGCCCGGTGGGCTGGGAGCGCCGATGGGCCTGGCGATGGATGCGGATGGCCGTTTGTATGTGACGGTGGACAAGGGGGTCGTGCGCGCCAAACTGCCATAGGCGTCCTGGCAAAGCGCCGGCATGGGGACTGAGGCTGCGCGCGGGTGCCCGAAGTGCGCAGTTTCCCGCCCCGCAAGCGGCAAGCGCTTGCGCTTCCCATCCCATCCCATCCCATCCCGCGAACCATGCGGCGCGCTATGCGACGCGCTGCCTTCACCGAGAATCGCTACGCCGCTTGGTGATTTTCATAATTGAAACTCCGTTCCGTTGCTTGCAGAATGAGCCGCAGCCCCGCCATACCGTCCAGTTCATTGATACTAAAGCAATTAGTTTTAGTTATACAATAAATAAAGGAAGCGCTCCCGATAAAGAGGTGCGCCAGCGGGGCCAAAGGAGACAATCCACCATGTTGATGCCAAAATCGCATCGAATCGCATTGCTGTTTAACGCAAACAAGATTTTCGATCGTGAAGTTATTGAAGGAATCGCCGCCTATCTGTCGAGCACGCGCAGCTCGTGGGACCTGTTCCTGGAAGAGGACTTCCGCCTGCGCCTGCCCGGCATCGAAGACTGGCAGGGCGATGGCGTGATCGCCGATTTCGACGACCCGGCGGTCGCCGCCGCCCTCGCGCGCAGCCGCATTCCGGTGGTTGCCGTGGGCGGCTCCTACGAAAACGTCAACGCCTACCCGGCCGGCGTGCCCTACGTGGCCACCGACAATTTCAAGCTGATCAAACTGGCTTACGAACACCTGATCGAAGCCGGCCTGCGCCACTTCGCCCTGTTCAGCCTGCCCGAAGCGCAGGAAAACCGCTGGGCCCAGGAACGCGAAAACGCGTTCCGCAGCCTGATGCGGCGCGACCGCATGGAAGCCGAAGTCTTCCGCGGCCAAGGCACCAGCGCGCCGTCGTGGGACGAAGCGGTTCAGCAGCAGATCAACTGGCTGCACAGCCTGCCCAAACCGTGCGGCATCATTGCCGTGACCGACGCCAGGGCGCGCCAGCTGATGCAGGCCTGCATGATCGCCGGCATCGAAGTGCCCGAACAGGTGGCCCTGATCGGCATCGACAACGACCCGCTGGCGCGCATGCTCACCCGTATTCCGCTCAGCTCGGTGATCCAGGGCGCGCAGGAAATGGGCCGCGCCGCCGCCCATTTGCTCGACCAGATGCTGCACGGCGCGCGCCTGGCCGATACGCGCATCCTGGTGCCGCCGGCCGGCATCAACGTGCTGGCGTCGAGCAAGCACGAACCGGCCAAGCACCCGCACGTGATGCGCGCGCGCCACTTCATCCGCCAGTACGCCTGCCAGGGCATCAAGACCGGGCAGGTGGCCGATTACGTCGGCATTTCGCGCTCGTCGCTGGAATCGTATTTCCGCCAGGAGCTCGGCTGCAGCGTGCACGACGAAATCCTGCGCTTTCGCCTGGACACGGCGATTGCCATCCTCGGGCGCGGCGACTGCAACCTGGCCAACGTGGCGCTCAGCTGCGGCTTCACGTCGAGCCAGTACATGCACTCGGTGTTCAAGCGCGAGCTTGGCTGCACCCCGCGCGCCTACCAGGACCAGGCCCTGCAAGGCCAGGCCGAGCCGGCGCCGGATCCCCAATTTCAACATGCAGATTCGTAATGACGACCAACCAATTCCTTGCCACACCTGCGCTGCGCGCCGCAGACCAGCTGTTCACCCTGCGCAACGCCAACGACATGCGCCTGACCATCAGCGAGCGCGGGGCGGCGCTGGTGTCGTGGTGGGCGCCGGACCGGTATGGCAAGGTGGCCGACGTGCTGCTCGGCTATCGCGACGCGCACGGCTATGCCGATAACAGCGCCTATTTCGGCGCCGTCATCGGACGCTGGGCCAACCGCATCGCGCAGGGCCGCTTCATGCTCGACGGCGCGCCGGTGCAGGCGGCAGTGAACGACCGCGGCAACCATCTGCACGGCGGCGACGATGGCTTTCACAAGGCGCGCTGGAAACTGAGCGCATCGAACGAGGGCGTGTCGCTGCGCCTTAGCTCGCCCGACGGCGATGGCGGCTTTCCCGGCAAGCTCGACGTGCAGGTGCATTACCGTCTCGACGACGAAGGCCGCCTGACGATCGAGTTCGAGGCGGTGTCGGACGCGCCGACACCGGTCAACCTGACCGCGCATCCGTATTTCAACCTGAATGGCGGCAGCGCCGACGTGGGCGACCACATGCTGCAGATCGATGCCGATTTCTATCTCGAGACCGACCCTGGCGGCATTCCGGTCGGGGTGGCGGCGGTGGGCGGCACGCCGTTCGACTTCCGCCAGCCGGCCGCGATCGGGCCGCGCCTGGGCTGGCCGGATGCGCAGATTCGCCTGGCGGGCGGCTTCGATCACTGTTACTGCATCAAGCCGCATGCGATGGGCAGGGCAGGGCCGCTGCGCGAGGTGGCGCGGGTGGTCGACCCGGGATCGGGGCGGCGCCTGCAGGTGTCGACCACCGAGCCGGGATTGCAGTTCTACAGCGGCAACTGGCTCGATGGCGTGCAGGGCAGGGCGGAACGGCCGTACGCGCGGCACGACGGGTTTTGCCTGGAAGCGCACGCGTATCCGGATCAGTTGAACGGGCAGTGCGCGTCGGCGGTGATTTTGAGGCCGGGGCAGGTGTACAGGCAGACCACGGTGTACAGGTTGTCGCTGCAGTCCTAGCCAGGCGCGGAGGCTGTTGCGGAGCATCTCCATCAACGCCGTTGCCCGCTCTTCGGGTATCTCCCCCTGGCGTAGCTGTGTCCATGCCCATAGCCGCAAGGTGCCACCATGATCGCGGCGTACCGGGCGCACCACTGGCCGGCATGACCGTGAGCGGGCTTTCCGAGGACTGAGGCTGGGCCTTTGTTAAGCTTGAAAAAGAGCCCATCACCGGACTCACTCTGAATGCAGCGTTTTTTTAATCCTATTCAGAGTCAGCATGGTACAAGCCGCAGTTCTAAAGCCAGGGAAGTATCGACTTACTCCGCGTCACAGAAGCCACTAGCTGCGCTCCCACGAGTGATGTTCTTTTCCTACTCTTGGGCATTCATACTGGCGTGCGCGTGTCAGAAATTGCACAGATCGAGGTGGCTTGGACATGCTGAGCTTGATCACATTGACCCATACCTAGAGGTAGATAAAAAGAAACTCAGACAAGCGTTCATGAATGTTTTATGATGGTACACATTGTGTACGTTTACGGTGCTATGAAAGAACTATCGCAACAAGAATTGCTGCTGGCCCTCAAAAACGCACTTGATGTGACGTGGGATGAGGTCGCAGCGCATACAGGCATCGCGCCACGTGCGTTGAAAAGTTACCGACTCCCAGTATCGTCCACTGGGTATCGTGGCATGGACAAGTTTGTCCGCGATGTCGCTGAAAAGGCGCTTTTCGAAACAAAAAACAAGCATGGAATAACGGCTTGAAATGGTACACGTTATGTGCCGCACTGATTCACATGGCAGCGGTGTCGTACGCTGCGTAGCTAAAGGGAAAGAATTATGGACAAATCGGAAATCAGTAAAGTGGTTCAGCTCTCAAAGCGGCCCGGGAAGCTGGCCCCTGCATCCATGAGTCTGTCCGGTCCAGCAGGCAAGCGTGTCGTTGTTAGCGCAGCAAAGCGCGTCATCAAGACGCATAGCGACGTGATTAAGGCATTAGCCAAGCGGTGATCGACGCAGCAATGGTCATCGAAATCCACGACCTTATTTTGAGCGCCGAGCCAGGTTTAGTTGGTGGACACGGCGAAGGACCTGTTGAGGGCGCATTAGCGCGGGTGGAAAATCGTATTCATTATGATGGCCTCGATGACATTTTTGAAATTGCTGCCATGTACGCGGTAGCCATCGCGCGCGGTCACGTTTTCAACGATGCTAACAAACGGACCGCGTTAGTCACTGCGCTGACATACTTGTCCCTGCAGGGCGTCGAACTTGCCCGCGAACCATTTCTGGAAGAAATCATGGTCTGGGTTGCCAACGGCGAACTTGACGTAGAGGACCTGTCCCTCGTTCTCTACTCGATTGCCAAGAACGATGGATTAGTGGACTAAGGAAAAATGGACGGGCCACATATTGTCGTGCACCTGGAACAGCCCTTGTCTGCCTATCGTCATTTGGTTATACACATCTCCAGCGCCGGCTAACGAAGCCCATACGACATTCGACGGCGGCACTTTTGACATGGTCAACGATGCCGAGATCCTGCGCGTGCTTGCGTGCACGGGGATACAACTGCTGACAGTCAACCCACTGCTCGCTTCCCCGCAGAAGCATCTTCTCACGATTACGCACACGGGCGATCCAGGCAAACTTCAGTTCATTGAGCATCCTAAACCAAGTGCCGCGAAAGCCAGCGGCTGGATCAAAAGTGAAGCCAGCACTGCAAGGAGAATCTTCCCGGGTTCTGATCGCGCGTGTCAGCTTTCCGAATGCTCTCACTGGTATTGTTTCTGAGCATCAAGACATCATATGGCGCACCGCGCATGGCATGACGGGGCCGCATCGATCGACCCGGGTCCGTAACATGCCTGCAGGTGCCATTGGCTATATCCACAGCATCAGTAACGTGTGTATCGCGGTAAGCCGATCGGATCCAAGGACCGGTACGATAGAACTGGTCGGTAACGTTGGGCATGTCAACTCCGGCATGCACACTTTTTGACAGGCATTCGAGCGTTTTGATGGCCGACAGACTGCTCATCGCAGCGTCGGTCTCGATCGGAAGTCGCCGACTCATATCGCGGATGAAGTCGGAACGCGTTTTACATTCGGCAGCGCTTCGTTCTGAAGCCATACGATGAATTTCTTCATGTCTGCTTCTCCACCGCGTCGCATCAGCCTCACTTTAATCACCCGTAATAAACCCTGCTCGCTATAGCCATGCAGTCCGGTGCCGGGAATGGCTGCGTAATCGGCGCCCAGCAGGCGTTGTTCGCGCTCGCTGACGGCGGGTGAAACGATCGCCCGGACATCTTCCTCCACGATCCAGACCATGCCGTCCACCAGGCACAAGCGGATCTGCGCGCCGTAGTACGCGTAATAGCGGCCGTTCCATTTTTCGGATGCCGAGCGGCGCGCGGCGCGTCTGATCGCCGATGCGATATCGATGATGTCCGCAGCAAAATGCAGGCACCCGCCCACACACCAAAAAATCAATATAAGCGGCAACATCGCGCCGAAAAAGCCGCTCAACGGCATGGCGAACAGCCAGCCGAGCGTGAAGTAGCAGACGAATCGAATCGAGAGATGAGGCATGGCGCGTGCTTGCCGTCGTTGCGGCATTGTCAAATGGTCGGAGTCATTGTTTTTCACCGGGCCAGACAGCGATCCGCAGCCCGAAAACTACACATCATACAACTTGCTGATTGTTTAATCATCTTATCCAGCGTAGTATGAAGCCGTCGCTGCCGTGACGACCCCGCTTGGGGCTGCCGGCGCCGATCCTGACCAGCGCGAACCCGGCTCCCCGCCTTCCTCGCAACGGCGACAGGTACGCGAGGTACCTGTCTCAGTCATCGCTGTTGGATGCTGAAAGCTGTTCCCTACCCACCCAGCTGGACCCGATCGACCGTGAAGCGCTGCGGCTTGCCGCGACGTTGTTCACGCCGATAGGGCATTGCCGCAGGCAAGGCGCCAGCGCGCGGGCAGGGATTGTCATGCGAGGCGCAACGAAGCGTTCAACAAAAGAACGCGCGCCATTTTTTATTTTCTTCATTGGAGACAACCATGAAAACCACCTTACTCGCCGTCAGCGTCATGCTGGCATCCACCGCGCAGGCGGCCCCTCTCGACGCCAGCACTTTTGTTGGCGCCAGCACCCCCCTGCAAACGGCCCTGTACGGCATGCGCAACTACTCGGCGCCGGTGCTGGTGAACGGCAAGCACGACCCCGCCAGCTACATGGCCGCGCCCAGGCTGCCGGCGTGGCAGTTCGCCCAGGTCGACCCGACCGGCGGCGTGCCCACCTTCGAGCGCCAGAGCGCGCCGGCGACCGGCTGGCATACCTGGTCGCGCAAGGGCAAGGTGGTGGTCACGGGCGGCAGCGCGGCCCGCTCCGACCGCGTCTACACCGTGTTCAACGGCCAGCAACTGGTGGCCGCCATCAAGGAAGCCGGCAACGAACCGAAGATCATCCGCGTGGTCGGCCACATCGACTTGCGCTGGAGCCAGAACAACACGGTGTTCAAGGAATACACCAGCTACGCCGACCAGAAATACGGCGGCTCGATCAACCTGCCGTCGAACACGACCCTGGTGGGCATCAACGACGCCCAGGGCCGGCCGGCGCGCATGACGGGCACCGCGCTGCTGATCGGCGGCGAACTGGCGCTGGCGCCGGGCGGCGATCCGGAAGCCGATTTCAAGAAGTGGATCAAGGACGGCAAGGATGGCGAGGAGTATCCGACCTGGACCCGCAACATCATTGTGCGCAACCTGGTGATCGACACGCCGTGGGATGTCAATCCCGAGGACGGGGGCAATGCCTACGCCGACGGCATCACCGTCTCGCGCGGACAGAACATTTTCCTCGATCACCTGAGCGTGAGCGATGGCGACACGCCCGAGTCGCTCGCCACTGGCACGTACAAAACGCGCCACGACGGCGCGCTCGACGTGGTGCGCGGCAGCGACTACGTCACCATCGCCAACAGCTATTTCGCCAATCACCACAAGACTACGCTGGTCGGCAATGGCGACGGCGGCCGCGCCTGGAGCGACGAGGGGCGCCTGCACGTGACGTTTTCGGGCAACTGGTGGAGTTCGGTGGCGGCGCGCCTGCCGCTCAACCGCTACGGCCAGGTACACATGTTCAACAATCTCATCACCGGCAATGTGATGACCAAGGAGACCGACGTCAAGTTCGAAAGCGGCACCGATGCGCGCTACCGCTCGAACATGCTGGTCGAAAATAGCTACTACAACATTACCGGCCTCAAGCTGTCCGAGTTCTGCGGCAAGGCCATCAAGGGCAAGGGCTTCATCGGCTTCCGCTCGTCCGGCCACATCTTTACCAGCGACCGCGCCGGCACCAATGCGGTCGACGGCCAGTGCGGCATGGCGCGCCCGGACGCGGCCAATCTGTGGACGCCACCGTATCTGTACGCCTTGCAGACGGCGAGCTCGACCCTGCTCGCGGTACCTGCCCAGTCCGGCGCCGGCAAGCTCAAGTAATCAATAACCACCCATCCACGATCTGGAGATCACCATGTTTTTTGAGCGATTGCGTATGATTTTCGTTTTTCTTCTCGCGCTGGGCGTGGCGCCCGGGGTGGCGCAAGCGGCCCTGGTGGCCGACACGGGCACGCCGTCGAACGCCGTCGGCGCGGGCTGGGCTTTTAACAGCGGCCACAGCTACGCCGGCCGGTTTTCCCTGCTGTCCGACCTGACGATCAACAGCATCGAAGGCTACTTCAGCACCGATGCCGGCGAGGTCGGCATCAGCCTGTTCAGCAATCGCGCTGATGGCGAGGGCGGCTTCATTCCGGGCAGCGCGCTGCGCTCGGCAAGCTTCGCCACCGGCATTGGCGAGGCGGCATGGCACGGAGCGGCGGGCCTGAACTGGGCGGTGGAGCAGGGCAGTTACTGGGTCGTGTTCACTTCGACCTATGGCAGCGAGAGCCAGGCCAGCATGCCGGGCTCGGCCGCCACTCCACTGGGCGGCTACGCGCTTGAGCAAGGTGGCCAGTGGCATGATGCCGCCGGCCTGGGGCTCGATCAGGGCTTGCGCGTGGACGCCAGCGCCATGGCCGTGCCCGAGCCCGGCAGCATGGCGCTGTTCGGGCTCGGATTGGCCGTGCTCGGCATGATGAGCCGGCGCAAGCGGGCTTGATGAGCGTATGGCCGAGTGCTTCAGGGCTGCCTGGCTGGGGCGCGCGTCAGGCGCCGGGCAGGGGGGCTCGGCGGCAACGCCGCCAGTTTGCCCCCCTCATACAGCTTGAAGCCGCCGACGATCTGCTCCAGGTTGGCTGCCTGCTGCTGCAGGGACTGCGCCGCTGCTGCCGCCTGTTCGACCAGGGCGGCGTTCTGCTGGGTGGTGTCGTCCAGTTCGGTGATTGCCCGGTTGACCTGGCCGATGCCCAGATTCTGCTCGGCGCTGGCGCCCATGATGGCGCCGATGATGCCGGCCACCTTGTCGGTGCTGGCGACGATCCGCTGCATCGTGGTGCCGGCTTCGGCCACCAGCGCGGCGCCCTTGTCGACGCCGGCCACCGATTCGCCGATCAGCGCGTTGATTTCCTTGGCCGCCGCGGCCGAGCGCTGCGCCAGATTACGTACTTCGGAGGCCACCACGGCAAAGCCGCGCCCCTGCTCGCCGGCGCGGGCCGCCTCCACGGCCGCGTTCAGCGCCAGGATATTGGTCTGGAAGGCGATGCCGTCGATGACGCTGATGATGTCGACAATCTTGCGCGACGATTGCTCGATCGAGCCCATGGTGGTCACCACGCTGGAAACGATGTTGCCGCCCTGCGCGGCCACGGTGGACGCCTCCAGCGCCAACCGGTTGGCCTGGCTGGCGTTGTCCTCGTTGTTCTTGACGGTGCTGGTGAGCTCCTCCATCGAGGCCGCCGTCTCTTCGAGCGAGCTGGCCTGCGCCTCGGTGCGCGAGGACAGGTCCTGGTTGCCGGCCGCGATCTCGCGCGAAGCCAGCGCGATCGACTGGGTGCTCATGCCGATTTGCTGGAGCATGCTCTGCAAGCGCGCGATGAAGGCGTTGAAGCTGCTCGAGACGGCGTCGAATTCCATCCCGCCGCCGGGCGGCAGGCGGCGCGTCAGGTCGGCGTCGCCGGCCGACAGGTCGTCGATATTGCCCTTCAAAACGTCGAGGCGGCGCATGACCATGCGGATGCCCAGGACGATCAATACCAGCATGGCGATGGCGACCGGAATCTGCACCATGCCGAGCGTGTGCAGGATGCGGTCGCTCTGTTGACTGAGCAGATGATTCGGCAGGCTGGTGGCCAGTACCCACGGACTGCCCGCAATGGTGGCGATAAACAGGGTGTGGCCGGTGCCGTCGCTGCTGTACTCCGATTCCAGCGCGGCTTTGTCGCCCAGCTGCGGCAGCACCTTGACCAGCTGGGCCGCCAGCGGCGAGCTGGGGGCCAGGTCGCTGATGTTCTTGAGCACGATCTCGCTCTTGATATAGCTGCTGTTGCTGACGATCTTGCCGTCGTGTTCAAGAATCAGGATCTGGCCGTGCACGGCCGCCTCCATGTCCGCCACCAGACGGTTGAAGAAGCCCAGCGTGACGTCGACAGTGGAGACGCCGAACAGTTCATTGTCCTTGTAAATGGCCATGGCGCAGTTGGTGCGCGGCTGCGCGCTGGCATCGTCCTTGTAAGCCTTGGCCCAGGCGCAGTGGCCTTTGGGCGCCTTGGCGCCGCCTTGCCACCAGGCTTGCTCGAAATACTTGAGCGACTCGGGCGTATTCCAGTGGGTGTTGACCTGCAGCTTGCCGGCCGCGTCGCGGGCGTAGAAGGTGCTGAATTTCTCTTTTTCCGGATCGCGCTTTTTCGGTACGGGCCAGATGCCGCCGCCGAACACGTTCGCATCGCCGTACTGGTCGACCAGGCCCGGGAGCAGGGTGTCGATCGCGGCGCTGTCCATCAGCGCCACGGTCTGGGTGATGGCGCGCTGTTGCGCCTCGACCTGCTTGAGTTGCTGGGTGATCTTGATGGCAATGTTGTTGACATCATGGCCGATCAGTTGACCTTCGGCGCGTTTCAGCTCCGGCGTGATGAACAGCGCGATGGCCGCCACCGTAATGATCAGCAAGCCAACAAAAATGGCGGAAAACAGTGCGATGAAGCGCGATTGGCTGGAGCGGAAATAGTCTTTCAAGGCGGGCCTCTGGAGTGGATTGACTGCTGGTGTCGTCGCCGGCAACGCGAGGGAAGAGTCGAGCATCGCCCCTCGCGCGGGCACAGTTGCTCTGGAAGATTATGCTCACAGGAAACGACTGTCAAACGCCGCACGGTCATTCCGATCAATAAGCAACACCGGCGCTCACCGGCCCTGCTGATAATCATGATCGCCCTTGGTGGATTTCATAATTGAAAACACACAACACAAAGGGCACCATCTATCCCGTGATGCCGGGCAAGGGACACCCCCGGCCGGCATGGATACCAATCGGGAAGAGAGACATGACAGATTCAGTAAAATCGATGTTGCCGGTCGATGTAGAGCGGGCCTTGCTGGTCGGCCGCGTCTGGCGCGCGGGCGCCGGTCCTTCGGTCGTGGTGCTGCGCCAGGGCCAGATCATCGACATCAGCGCGCACGCCGCTACCATGGCCGAGCTGCTCGAACGCGCCGATGCCCCGGAAATCGCCCGCAATGCCCCCGGCGACGCGCTCGGCACGCTCGCCGAGCTGCTGGCCAACGCCAAGGCCAAGGCCAAGGCCGATACCGACAGCACCCGCCTGCTGGCGCCCAACGACCTGCAGGCGATCAAGGCGTGCGGCGTCACCTTCGCCGTCAGCCTGCTCGAACGCGTGATCGAGGAACAGGCCAAGGGCGACCCGGCCCGCGCCGGCGAACTGCGCGCGGCCATGCAGGAGTGCATCGGCGACGACCTCTCGGCCATCAAGCCCGGCTCGCCCGCGGCGGACAAGCTCAAGCAGGACCTGACCGCGCGCGGCCTGTGGTCGCCCTACATGGAAGTGGGCATCGGCCCCGACGCCGAAGTATTTACCAAGTCGCAGCCGATGTCGGCCGTGGGTTTTGGCGCCGACGTCGGCCTGCATCCCGACTCCAAGTGGAACAACCCCGAGCCGGAAATCGTCCTGGCGGTCAACAGCCGCGGCGAAGTGCGCGGCGCCAGCCTGGGCAACGACGTCAACCTGCGCGATATCGAAGGCCGCAGCGCCTTGCTGCTCGGTAAAGCCAAGGACAATAACGCCTCGTGCGCGATTGGCCCGTTCATCCGCCTGTTCGACGAGCACTTTACGATCGATACCATCCGCAATGCCGAGGTCAGCATGCTGATCGAAGGCGCTGATGACGATTTCCACCTGGCAGGCGCGAGCCGCATGCGCGAAATCAGCCGCGACCCGCTCGACCTGGTGGGCCAGGTGTGCGGCAAGCACCATCAATATCCGGATGGCTTCATGCTGTTTCTGGGAACCATGTTCTCGCCGATCAAGGACCGTGACGCCGCCGGCGCCGGCTTTACCCATCACCTGGGCGACCGCGTCAGTATTTCCACGCCTTCGCTCGGCACGCTCGTCAATGAAGTCCAGCGCAGCGACCAGGTGGCGCCGTGGACCTTCGGCGTGCGCGCGCTGTTCGAGAACCTGGCCCGCCGCGGCCTGCCGAGAATGACCCAATGAGCGAACAGAGCAAGCTAACGTACGCGATCTACCCCGATCTGGCCGGTAAAACCGTGCTGGTCACCGGCGGCGGCAGCGGCATCGGCGCGGAAATGGTGAGCGCCTTTGCACGCCAGGGCGCGCGCGTGTTTTTCGTCGACATTGCCGAGCAAGTGTCGCAGGAACTGGCGCGCTCGCTGGCCGATGCCGTCCACCCGCCGGTGTTCCTGCCTTGCGACCTGACCGACCTGGACGCGCTCGCTGCCGTGTTTGCCCGCATCGGGCAGGGCGGCGGGGCGGTCGATATCCTGATCAACAACGCCGCCAACGATGACCGCCACGGCGTCAAGGACGTTACGCCGGCCTATTGGGACCAGCGCATGGCGGTCAACCTGCGCCACCAGTTCTTTTGCGCCCAGGCCGCGGCCGAGGGCATGCGCGTCAAGGGCGCGGGCGTGATCCTGAACATGGGGTCGATTTCGTGGCACCTGGCCTTGCCGAACCTGAGCCTGTACATGACGGCCAAGGCCGCCATCGAAGGCTTGACGCGGGGACTGGCGCGCGACCTGGGCGTCGATGGGATTCGCGTCAACTGCATCATTCCCGGGGCGGTGCGCACGCCGCGCCAGGAGCAGCTGTGGCACACGCCGGATGAAGAGGTCAGGATCCTCGCCGGGCAATGCCTGCGCGAGCGGGTGGAAGTGCAGGATGTGGCGGCGCTCGCGCTGTTTTTGTCCTCCGGTAACGCGGGGCGCTGCACCGGACGCGACTATTTCGTCGACGCTGGATGGTACGGAGCATGAGCATGGAACAGCCTGTTTGTCTGTGGCCGGCAGGTGCCGAGCTGGGCGAGGGCCCGATCTGGCATGCTGCCAGTGATTCCGTCTATTTTGTGGATATCCGCGGGCGCCAGGTGCATCGCTGTGCGCCGGATGGAACGCAGCGGCAGTCGTGGAGTGCGCCGGGGAGGCCGGGGTTTATCGTGCCTGCGGCCGGGAACGACGCAGCAGCCTTCATCGTCGGCCTCGACGACGGCCTTTACCATTTCAACGAACAAACCGGCCAGTTCTCCCCGCTGCGCCACATCGAAGCCGACCTCCCCGGCAACCGCTTCAACGACGGTTTTGTAGCCGCCGACGGCTCGCTCTGGTTCGGCTCGATGGACGCCGGCGAAACCGACCCCACCGGCTCCCTCTACAGCCTGCACCCCGGCGGCCGTCTCACCACCGTCGACAGCGGCTACATCATCACCAACGGCCCGGCGATGAGCCCGGACGGCAAAACCCTGTACCACACCGACACCCTGGGCAAGAAAATCCATGCTTTCGACGTCCTGCCCGACGGCACGGCCACGCGCAAGCGCCTGCTCATCGCCACGCCGGCCCCCGGTCACCCGGACGGCATGGCCGTGGACGCCGAAGGCAGCATCTGGGTCGCCATGTTCCGCGGCGCCCGCATCGACCGCTACAACCCGGCCGGCGAACTGACCGGCACGATCGCCTTTCCCGTCTCCAACATCACAAAAATAGCCTTCGGCGGCGCCGACCTGCGCACCGCCTTCGTCACCACCGCCTGGAAGGGCTTGAGCGAGGACGAACGCGCGCGCGAACCGCTGGCCGGCGGTCTGTTTGCCTTCCGCACCGACACGCCGGGCCTGGCCCAGCACACCATTTTGCTACAGGATATCGTTTGAGCACCCACCCGACTCCGCCACGCCGCTACCGCTCGCAGGACTGGTTCGACAATCCCGACCACATCGACATGACCGCGCTCTATCTGGAGCGCTTCATGAACTACGGCATCACCGCCGACGAACTGCGCGCCGGCCGGCCCATCATCGGCATCGTCCAGAGCGGCAGCGACATCAGCCCGTGCAACCGCATCCACCTGGAACTGGCCAAGCGCGTGCGCGACGGCATCCGCGACGCCGGCGGCATTGCCATGGAGTTCCCGCTGCACCCGATTTTTGAAAACTGCCGCCGCCCGACCGCGTCCATCGACCGCAACCTGGCCTACCTGGGCCTGGTCGAAATCCTGCACGGCTACCCGATCGACGCGGTGGTGCTCACCACCGGCTGCGACAAGACCACGCCGGCGCAGATCATGGCCGCCTCGACGGTCGACATTCCCGCCATCGTGCTCTCCGGCGGGCCCATGCTCGATGGCTGGTTCGAGGGCGAACTGGCCGGTTCCGGCACCGCCATCTGGCACGGCCGCCGCCGCCTCGCCGCCGGCGACATCGACAACGAAAAATTCCTGCAGATTGCAGCCGCCTCGGCGCCGTCCGCCGGGCATTGCAACACCATGGGTACCGCCTCGACCATGAACGCGCTGGCCGAAGCGCTCGGCATGTCGCTCACCGGCTGCTCGGCCATTCCTGCGCCGTACCGCGAACGCGGGCAGATGGCCTATGAAACGGGCCGCCGCATCGTCGAGCTGGCGCGCCAAGATGTCCGTCCTTCGCACATCCTCACGAAGGACGCGTTCCTGGACGCCATCGTGGTCAACGCCGCCATCGGCGGTTCGACCAATGCCCAGCCGCACATCATGGCCATGGCGCGCCACGCCGGCGTCGAGATCGAATCGAGCGCGTGGATGGAATTCGGCCACGACGTGCCGCTGCTGCTCAACATGCAGCCGGCCGGCAAGTTCCTCGGCGAACGGTTTCACCGCGCCGGCGGCGTGCCGGCCATCATGTGGGAGCTGCAGCAGGCCGGCAAGCTGCGCGCCGAGCGCCTGACCGTCACCGGCACCACCATGGCGCTCAACCTGCAGGACCGGGCCAGCGTCGACCGCGAGGTAATTTACCCGTACGACGCGCCGCTGAAAACCAAGGCGGGCTTCTTTGTCCTCAAGGGCAACCTGTTCGACTTCGCCATCATGAAGACGAGCGTGATCTCGGCCGACTTCCGCGCACGCTACCTGTGCCGGCCCGGCCATGAAAACGTGTTCGAGTGCCGCGCCGTGGTGTTCGACGGCTCGGGCGACTATCACGCGCGCATCAACGATCCGGCGCTCGATATCGACGAAAGCTGCATGCTGGTCATTCGCGGCGCCGGTCCCATCGGCTGGCCGGGCTCGGCCGAAGTGGTCAACATGCAGCCGCCGGACGCGCTGATCCGGCGCGGCATCCTCAACCTGCCGACCTTGGGCGACGGGCGCCAGTCGGGCACCTCGGACAGCCCCTCGATCTTGAACGCCTCGCCCGAAAGCGCGGCCGGCGGCGGGCTTGCCTACGTGCGCAGCGGCGACATCATCCGCGTCGACCTGAACACGGGCCGCTGCGACATGCTGGTCGACGACGCCATCCTGGCCGAACGCAGGAAGGAGCCGATCCCGCCCACGCCGCCGAGCCAGACGCCGTGGCAGGAGCTGTACCGCGCCACAGTGGGCCAGCTGGAGCAGGGTGGCTGCATGGAAATGGCGCTGCCGTACCGCGGCGTTGGCCATGACTTGCCGAGGCACAACCATTGATTATATCCGTGATGAAATAAATGTAAATATGGCAATGAATAGCGGGGAATCCGTTGTTCTGTTGCCAAAAACACGGCGCCGTGCCGGGTAGCATCCAAGTCGTATAACAATAATGGAGACAAACAAGATGAAAAAAATTCTGAGCGTAGCGGTCGTATCGGCCATGATGATATTGACCTGCGGCCAGGCCAGCGCCGATGCCAAAAACCCGAAGATCGGCTTTTCGATCGACGACCTGCGCCTTGAGCGCTGGGCGCGCGACCGCGATTATTTCGTCGCTGCCGCCGACAAGCTGGGCGCCAAGGTGTTCGTGCAGTCGGCCGACGCCAGCGAGCAAAAGCAGATCGCGCAGATCGAAAACCTGATTTCGCGCGGGGTCGATGCGCTGGTGATCGTGCCTTACAACGCCACCGTGCTCAATAACGCGATCAAGGAAGCCAAGAAGGCCAATATCAAGGTCATTTCCTACGACCGGCTGGTGCTCAATGCCGACGTGGATGCTTATATTTCCTTCGACAACAAGGCCGTGGGCGAGATGCAGGCTGCCGGTGTGGTGAAGGTCCGTCCGAAAGGCAATTACTACCTGCTGGGCGGCGCGCCGACCGACAACAACGCCAAGATGCTGCGCGAAGGCCAGATGGCCGTGCTGCAGCCGCTGGTGGATAAGGGCGATATCAAGATCGTCGGCAAGCAGTGGGTCAAGGACTGGAGCCCGTCGGAAGCGCTGTCCATTGTCGAGAATGCGCTGACCGCCAATAACAACAAGATCGACGGGATCGTGGCATCGAACGACGCCACGGCGGGCGGCGCAATCCAGGCGCTGGCCTCGCAAAAGCTCGATGGCAAGGTGCCGGTGTCGGGGCAGGATTCCGATATCGCCGCGGTGCGCCGCGTGATTGCCGGGTCGCAGGCGATGACGGTGTACAAGCCGCTCAAGCTGCTGGCGGGCGAGGCGGCCAAGCTGGCGGTGCAACTGGTGCGCAATGAGAAGCCTGCTTATAACGGCGCGTATGACAACGGTTTCAAGAAGGTGAGCACGATCCTGCTCAAGCCGACGGCGCTGACCAAGGAAAACATTAATCTGCTCGTGACCGACGGCTTTTACACCCAGGCCCAGATCGCGGGCAAGTAAAGCATCTTGTGAGCTGATGCCTGATATCCGTCGTCCCTGCCGAGTGCCGCCTTGGCGCGGGATGACGGAGCGTCATTTAGCGGTCATCACGGCCTGTGTTGTGAAAACGTTTTTGAAACACGAGAACCAGTATGTCCGACTATTTGCTTGAAATGAAGGGCATCGTCAAACAGTTCGACGGCGTCCGTGCGCTCGACGGCATCGACCTGCAGATCCGCCCCGGCGAATGCATCGGCCTGTGCGGCGAAAATGGCGCCGGCAAGTCGACCTTGATGAAGGTGCTCTCGGCCGTGTATCCGTACGGCACCTGGGACGGCGACATCCTGTTCGAGGGCAAACCCTTGCGCGCCGCTTCCATCCGCGAAACCGAGGCGGCCGGCATCATCATCATCCATCAGGAACTGATGCTGGTGCCGGAACTGTCGGTGACCGAGAACCTGTTCCTCGGTAACGAAATCACCGGCTTTGGCGGGCGCATGAATTACCCCGCCATGAACCGGCGCGCCGAGCAACTGCTGGCGGACCTGAATCTAAGCGATGTGAACGTGGTGCTGCCGGTGATGAACTACGGCGGCGGCCACCAGCAACTGATCGAAATCGCCAAGGCCCTCAACAAGGATGCCAAGCTGCTGATCCTCGACGAGCCGTCTGCGTCGCTCACTGCCGCCGAAATCAGGATCCTGCTCGAGATCATCCGCAAGCTCAAGGCCAAGGGCGTCGCCTGCGTCTACATCTCCCACAAGCTCGATGAAGTGGCCGCCATCTGCGACACCATCGCCGTCATCCGCGACGGCAAGCACATCGCCACCACGCCGATGGCCGAACTGGATGTGAACCGCATCATCGCGCAGATGGTCGGGCGCGAGATGAACCAGCTCTATCCCAAGCAGGAGCGCGCGCTGGGCGAGGTGATCTTCGAGGCGCGCAACGTCACCTGCTACGACATCGACAAGCCGGAACGCAAACGCGTCGACAACGTTTCGTTCACTCTGCGCAAGGGCGAAATCCTCGGCATCGCCGGCCTGGTGGGGGCAGGGCGCACCGAGCTGGTATCGGCGCTGTTCGGCGCCTATCCGGGCCGTAGCGAGGCCGAGGTGCGCCTGCATGGCGCCGTGGTCGATACCGGCACGCCGCTCAAGGCCATCCGCGCCGGCTTCGCGCTGGTGCCGGAAGACCGCAAGCAGCACGGCATCGTGCGCGACCTCGACGTCGGCCAGAACATCACCCTCTCCGTGCTCGATTCGTTTTCGCGCCTGACCCGCATCGACCGCGAAGCCGAACTGAAAACCGTGCAGGAGCAGATCAAGCGCCTGGGCCTGAAAACCGCCAGCCCGTTCCTGCCCATTACCAGCCTGTCGGGCGGTAACCAGCAAAAGGCGGTGCTGTCGAAAATGCTGCTGACAAAGCCGCAGGTGCTGATCCTCGACGAGCCGACCCGTGGCGTCGACGTGGGCGCCAAGTATGAAATCTACAAGCTGATGTTCGAGCTGGCCAGCGCCGGCATGTCGATCATCATGGTGTCGTCCGAACTGGCCGAGGTGCTGGGCATTTCCGACCGCGTGCTGGTGATGGGCGAGGGCCAGCTGCGCGGCGACTTCGTCAACCAGAACCTGACGCAGGAAATCCTGCTCGCCGCCGCCCTCGACCACGCTCCAGCCGCGCACTGAACGACTCTACCTTCGCGATAGAACACATGAACCCGATCAAATTCAAGCAAATCTTCACGCAGTACAAAATCCTGGCCCTGCTGGCCGCGATTGCCCTCATCTGGATGTTCTTCAGCTGGAAAACCGATGGCGGCTTCACCTCGGCGCGCAACCTGTCGAACCTGATGCGCCAGATGGCCATTACCGGCATCCTGGCCTGCGGCATGGTGTTCGTCATCATCGCCGGCGAGATCGACCTGTCGGTCGGCTCCCTGCTCGGGCTATTGGGCGGGGTGGCGGCGGTGCTCGACGTGAGCCATCACCTGCCGCTGCCGCTGATCGTGCTGCTGGTGCTGGCGTGCGGGCTGGTGCTGGGCATCTTCAACGGCTACCTGGTGGCGTATGCGGGCATACCGTCCTTCATTGTGGGACTGGGCGGGATGCTGGCCTATCGCGGCATCGTGCTCGGGGTGACCGACGGTACGACGGTGGCGCCGGTATCGCCCGAGATGGTGTACCTGGGGCAGGGCTACCTGTCGCCCGACCTGAGCATCGGCCTGGGCGTGCTGCTGTTCGTGCTTGCCGCGGTGCTGACCTGGCGCCAGCGCGCCAGCCTGGCGCACCACGGCTTGCCGGTGCCGACCGCCCTGCGCGATGGCGTGCGCCTGCTGGCGATTGGCGCGGTGCTGTATTCGGTGGTGCGCACGCTGCACAGCTACGAAGGCATTCCGCTGCCGGTGCTGCTGCTCCTGGTCTTGCTCGCCGGGTTCAGCTACGTGGCCACGCAAACCGTGTTCGGCCGCCGCATCTACGCCGTCGGCAGCAATATGGAAGCGACCCGCCTGTCCGGCGTGAACGTGCGTGCCGTCAAACTGTGGATTTTCGGCCTGATGGGATTGATGTGCGCACTGGCGGGGCTGATCAACACCGCGCGCCTGGCGGCAGGTTCGCCGTCTGCCGGTACCTCGGGCGAACTCGATGTGATCGCGGCCTGCTTCATCGGCGGCACCTCGATGCGCGGCGGCTCGGGCACGGTGTACGGCGCCCTGATCGGCGCGCTGGTCATGGCCAGCCTGGATAACGGCATGTCGATGCTGGACGTCGACAGCTACTGGCAGATGATCGTCAAGGGCGCCATTCTCACCCTGGCGGTGTGGGTCGACGTGGTCACGCGCTCCGCGCGCCGCTGATCAACCACAGGGAAGCCATGATGAAACGTATAGCCAAGCCCCTGTGCCTGTCGCTCGTGTTGCCGGCGCTGCTGGCCGTCGGCGCCTGCGCCACGCCCGCTAAGCAGAGCGACGAACTGACGATTTACGCGGCCGGCCCGCGCGCCGGATCGCAGGTGTTCGTCGCCGATTTTGAAGCGACGCAGCGGGTCGATGGCGCTTCCGTCCTCGTACCTAAACCGGCCGTACCCAAGGTCGCGGAAAGCCGGGTCGGGGTCGATGTCGGCGACAACGCGATGACGCTGCACTTCAAGGATGCCTGGTATGCCAACCTGCGCGTGGAAAGCCATGCGCCGCTCGACCTGCGTGCGTACGTTCCCGAGGGCGTGGTGGCATTCGAGCTGAATGTCGAGGAGATGGCGCAGGGCGGGGTGTCCTTCAAGGTCAGTTGCGGCAAGGAGTGCGAACGCCAGGTGCCGTTTCTAGTACCCGCGCGCGCCATGGCGGGCAAGGGTTGGCAACCGTTGGTGTTGTCGATGCGCTGCTTTGCGCGCGACGGCGACGATTTCCGCGCCGTGACCGTGCCGTTCGGGCTGGAAGGCAGCGGTAGCGGCAGGGTGGGAATCGCGCATATCCGCTTCCTCAAGACCGGTACGCCGAATACGGTGTGCCCGGATTACAGGACGCAGTCGGTGACGCCCGAGATGCTCAATCAATCCTGGTCGATCAACAACTGGCTACCGCGCCACGAGGCAAAAAAGGCGGAAGTCGAGCGCCGCAATGCCGCCGGCGAAAAGACCGGCATTGTCTTCATCGGCGACTCGATCACCGAGGGCTGGGAGAAAACCGGCGCGCCGGTCTGGCAGCGCTACTACGCCAAATACAATGCATTGGGACTGGGCTTTGGCGGCGACCATACCGAGAACGTCTTGTGGCGCCTGCAGCACGGCGCGCTCGATGGCCTCGACCCGAACGTCGTGGTGCTGATGGCCGGTACCAATAACACCGGCGACCGGCGCGAAAATCCGGTTACCACGGCGGCCGGGATACGGCGCAATATCGAGGAGGTGCAAGAGCGCCTGCCGAACGCCAGAATCCTGCTGCTGGCGATCTTCCCGCGCGATGCCAAACCGGACAGCCAGCTGCGCCGCATCAACGATGAGGTCAATAAAATCCTGACGGGCTTCGACGATGGCAAGCGGATTTTTTTCCTGAACATCAACCAGACCTTCCTCAATGCCGACGGTACCTTGTCGCGCGAGGTCATGCCCGATCTGCTGCACCTGAACGAGCAAAGCTACGAAGCGTGGGCAAAGGCGATGGCCCCGGCCTTGCAGCGCCTGATGGGGGAGTAGTCGATGAAAATGTCACTGTGCTGCGCGCTGCTGTTCGCGGCCGTCATGCATGGCGCCAGTGCCAGCGACCGCACCTTGCGCTACGACCGGCCGGCGCTGGACACGCCGGAGGGCTGGGAACGCGAGGCGCTCCCGATCGGCAATGGGCGCATCGGCGCGATGATTTTCGGGCAGGTGGCGCGCGAGCGCATCCAGTTCAACGACATCACCTTGTGGAGCGGCGACGACAAGACGCTGGGCGCCTACCAGCCGTTCGGCGACGTGTTCATCAACCTGCCGGGGCACGCCGCCGGCGTCAGCCAGTACGCGCGCAAGCTCGATCTGGACAACAGCCTGCACAGCGTCACGTACAGGCACGCCGGGGTGGCGTTCAAGCGCGAGATGTTCGCCAGCCATCCGGCGCAGGCGATCGTGGCGCGCCTGAGCGCCGACCAGCCGGGCAAGTACAGCGGCTCGATCGAGCTGACCGACATGCACGACGCGCGCATCAGCGTGGCCGGCAACCGCATTTACGCCACAGGGTCGCTGGCCGGCTTCGTGCTCCCTGCCACGCCGCCATCCGCACCAACGACGAACGTGATGGACTACGCCAGCCAGGTGCAGGTGATCAACGAGGGCGGCGGCTTGTCGGTGGAAGGCAACCGGATCGTCTTCACCGACTGCGATGCGCTGGTACTGGTGCTTGGCGCGGGCACCAGCTACGTCAATGATGCGAGCAAAAGGTTCCAGGGCGCGCACCCTTTGCCGCGCGTGTCGGGCCAGGTCAGCGCCGCGGCGGCACGCCCGTGGGCGCAGCTGCTCGCCGCGCACCAGCACGATTTCAAGCGCCTGTACGACCGTGTGAGCGTCGACTTCGGCCAGGCACCGGCCACCCGGCGCGCACTGCCCACCGACCAGCGCATCGAGGCCTACACCGCCGAAGGCAAGGACCCGGGCCTGGAAGCGCAGTTCTTCCAGTTCGGCCGCTACCTGCTCATTTCGGGCTCGCGCGATTCGCTGCCGGCCAACCTGCAGGGGCTGTGGAACAACAGCCTCACGCCGCCGTGGAATTCGGACTACCACACCAACATCAATATCCAGATGAATTACTGGCCGGCCGAACCGGCCAACCTGGCTGAATCGGCGATGCCGTTCTTCGACTTCGTTACCGGCGTGGCGCCCGTGTACCGGCAGCTGATTCTCGACACCGCCACCGGCGCGCTGGCACAGCCGCCCAAGGCGGGCGAGGAAAGCTTCCTGACCGCGCAGAACAAGCCGGTACGTGGCTGGACGCTGCGCACGGAATCGAATCCTTTCGGCGCGACCACCTACATCTGGAACAAGACCGGCAACGCCTGGTATGCGCAGCACTTCTGGGAACACTACGCCTTCACCCAGGACCGTGAGTTCCTGCGCACGGTGGCCTACCCGATGATGAAGGAAGTATGCGCATTCTGGCAGGACCATCTGAAGCACCTGCCCGATGGCCGGCTGGTGGCGCCGAACGGCTGGTCGCCCGAGCACGGGCCGATTGAAGATGGCGTGAGCTACGACCAGCAGATCATCTGGGACCTGTTCAACAATACCGTGGAAGCGGCGGACGTCCTCGGCACCGACAAGGCCTTCCGCGACCAGATCGCGGCGATGCGCGACCAGCTGGCGGGCCCGCGCATCGGCAGCTGGGGCCAGCTGCTCGAATGGATGGAAGAGAAAAAGGACCCGGTGCTCGACACCCCCGGCGACACGCACCGTCATGTGTCGCACCTGTTTGGCCTGTTCCCGGGCCGGCAGATTTCGCCGGCCAGAACCCCGGCGCTGGCCGCCGCCGCGCGCAAGTCGCTCGAAGGGCGCGGCGACGCCGGCACCGGCTGGTCGATGGCATGGAAGACTGCCTTCTGGGCGCGCCTGCTCGATGGCGACCACGCTTACAAAATGCTGCGCGGCCAGCTTGCCAAGCCGGGTGCGCGCGCCGCCCGGCAGGCCGGCCCCGGCACCGAAACCAACAATGCGGGCGGCACCTACGCCAACATGTTCGACGCCCATCCGCCGTTCCAGATCGACGGCAACCTGGGCGCCACCGCGGCCATCTGCGAAATGCTGCTGCAGTCGCACACGGGCGAGCTGCATCTGCTGCCGGCGCTGCCATCGGCGTGGCCCGACGGTGCGGTGAAAGGCCTGCGCGCCCGTGGCGGCTTCGAGGTCGATATCGCCTGGGCCAACGGCAAGCTGACCGGCGCGGCCATCCGCTCGGTGGCGGGGCAGGGCGGCGGGAAGGTTCGCTATGGCGATAAAGTGGTGGCGCTCAGCCTGAAACCCGGCGCTTCCACGCGTCTGGGCAGCACGCTCGCGGTCCGGAAAAAGTAAGCAGGTATGCCGGCTTTGACGCATTTGCGCCGCGATGGCGGCAGGTGCGTATAGCCGCGCGCCGAAGGAACCTTGTTTCCTTAATATCATTCCGCGTCTTGGTCATTTTCGTAATTGCGGCGGGTTGGCGTAGCTCGGAAAATAAATACATACACCAGCGCGGCCCCAGCCGACGCTTATAAGAATCCAACCAAGACGCTATCCATGATGATCAACCGCAGGCCCTCGCGGCCCTGTCTCCGTCCGCCTTCGCTCCTTTCGACAACCGTGTGGGGGAGGGCTTGCCTTTATCGATGAACGACATTGCGCAGCACTGCCAGCATAAACATAAAAAAGCAGCAGTAATCCGATTGGAACAGAGGAGACAAGTTGAACAACTATAAGAAAACAGCGATTGCCGTGGCAGTCGCACAGATCGCGCTGATGTCGGGTAGCGCAGCGATGGCGCAGGAAAGCGCAACCGGCGACGCCGCCGTGGTGATCGTCAGCGGCCAGCGTGCGGCACTGAACTCGGCGCAGAAAGTCAAACAGAACTCCGACGAAATCGTCGACTCGATCGTGGCCGACGATATCGGCAAGCTGCCCGACCGCTCGGTCACCGAAGTGCTCCAGCGCGTGGTAGGGGTGACGATCGACCGCACCATGAGCAAGGCCGATCCGGAGCACTTTTCGGTGGAAGGGTCGGGCGTGTCGATCCGCGGCTTGAACTACGTGCGCTCGGAATTGAACGGACGCGATTCGTTCTCGGCCAACGGCGGGCGCTCGCTCAACTACGAAGACGTGCCGCCAGAGCTGATGGCCGGTGTCGACATCTACAAGAACCCGTCGGCGGAACAGATCGAAGGCGCCATCAGCGGCCTGGTGAACCTGCGCACCGCCATGCCCTTCGATTACAAAGGCATGAAGGTGGCGTTGTCGGGGCAGACCACCTACTCCGAACTGAAAAAGGGCCGCAGCTCGCCATCGGCTTCGGGCCTGTTCTCGAACCGCTGGAAGACCGGCATCGGCGAAATCGGCGTGCTGGTCGACCTGGCCTATTCCGAAAGCGCGACCCGCACCGACGCCCTGCAGGTCGAACCGTATTTTCCGCGCGACGATGTCGTCCCCGGCAAAACCGTCTGGATTCCGAAGGGCGCGTCCTGGCGCACGCTCAATTTCGAACGCCAGCGAGAAGGCGCTTACGGCGCACTGCAATGGCGCCCGAACCGTGATCTGAACTCGTCGCTGACGTACTTCAAGTCGCGTTACAAAATGGACTGGGACGAGCAGGCCATATTTGCCGCCTCCAACCCCTACAATATCCTGGTCAGTCCCGGCGCGACCTACGATGGCAAGGGCGCTTTCGTGAGCGGCACACTGACCGATCCGGCCGATAAAGGCATCAACTACGGCGGCGATACGCGTATTGCGAACCGCAAGTCCGATACCACGGACGTGTCGTGGAACCTGGTATGGCGCCCGAGCAGCAGCTGGACCTTCAAGTCGGACCTGCAAAGCATCCGCGCCAAGACGGCGAACCTCGATTCGACCGTCGCCACCGGCGTGCAGATGCCCAAGCAGCAGCTGGACCTGGGCGGCGGCAGGCCGAACCTGATTTTCGACAGCGCCGACCTGGCCTACCTGGCCAATCCAAGTAACTATTACTGGGCCTTCACCCAGGAGCACGCCGACCGCAGCAAGGCCAAGGGAAGCGCGTGGAAGGGCGACGCCCAGTACGATGTCGATCACAAGGTGCTGCGCGATATCCGCTTCGGCGTGCGCCTGACCAAGCGTGACGCGGTCACCGAAAAAACCAACCCTGACTACAACTGGGTCGCGGTATCGCAACCGTGGCAACTGGGTTGGAATATCGGCCAACTGGCGTCGCTGGGCGACCCGCGCTTTTCCGGCAACACGCGCGTGCACAATTTTAACAATTTCTTCGGCGGCAAAGTCGCGGTGCCATCGCTGGTGGTGCCGAATACGTCGCTGGCCACGGGTTACCCCGACAGCTACGCTGGACTGCACAAATACCACGACATCCTGTGTAACGAAAACGCCGCCGCCAAGGGCGTCACGCCCGAGTGCGCGCCATGGAAGGCTGCATCCTACGGCACCGATCCGGCGGGCTCGAACGAGCAGACCGAAAAGACCGGGGCCTTCCACACGCAGGCGCGCTTCGGTTTCGACGACCTGCCGATGCCGATCGATGGCAATATCGGCCTGCGCTACGTGAAGACCGACATGAAGGCGAGCGGCTACACGGTGTTCAGCTACACCCGCCCGACCATCCCGGATGGCTACCAGACGATCGGCCCGGCCATTCCAAACATTCCGGCATTCGTGCGCGCGCAGGATTACAGCAACTCGTACAGCAACGTGCTGCCGAGCCTGAACCTGCGCATGAAGGCCAGCGATACACTGCAATTCCGTTTTGCGGCTTCCTCGGCCGTGTCGCGCCCGGATTTTTCGCAATTGCAGGGCTACACGACCTTGTCGCAGGATGTGAAAACCACTTCCGACGACGCTGCCGGCGTCGTGCGCGTGAACAGCGTGACCCTCACTGGCGAAGGCTCCGGCAATCCGGCCCTCAAGCCGGTCACGTCGCGCCAGGTCGACCTGACGGCCGAATGGTATTTTGCACCGGCCGGCTCGCTCACCTTTGCGGTGTTTAACAAGCAGCTCAAGGATATCATCGTCGACCAGAGCTACAACTTCCAGCTGCCTGACGTGAATGGCGTCATGAACGACTTCACGGTGACCGCACCAATCAACGGCGCCAAGGGCAGGGCGCGCGGTTTCGAGGTCGCGTACCAGCAGTATTTCGACAATCTGCCGCAATGGCTGTCGGGCCTGGGCGTGCAGGCCAACTTCACCTTCGTCGACGGCCAGAAGACCATGTACCAGTCGGTGTTCCAGCAATACTGCACCGGTGGCGCCGGCAATGGCGCGTCCAACCTGAACCTGAACATGAACGGCTGCGACACCAACGGCCGCGCCTTCGGCAATCTGCCGCTGTATAACCAGTCGCGCCGTTCGTACAACCTGGCGCTGATGTACGACAAAGGCCCGCTGTCGTCACGCCTGGCGTACAACTGGCGTTCGCGCAGCCTGCAGGGCGTGAACGTGACCGGCACCAAGGGCGGCGACGGCCTTGATTCCAATCCGGCCAGCCCGACGGTCGGCGACCATAATGTGAGCTATGGCTTGCCCACCTGGGCGGCGGCGTACGGCCAGCTCGATGCCTCGATCTTCTACAAGATCACCGAGCAACTGTCGTTCGGCCTGGAAGCGCAGAACATCAACGATGCGAAGTTCAGGCAGGAGATGGACCAGACAATAGGCACCAAGGGGCGCGCCTGGTTCGTCACCGGTCCACGCTACACGGCGCAGATGCGCTACAGCTTCTGATGGCGCGCCCCGTGAACCGCTTGCTCGTCGCGGCGCTTGCCGTGGCGGCCACCAGCGCGGCGGCCGCCCCACCGCTGCCGCAGCTGGTGCAAAAGGATGGCCGCCACGCGCTCATGGTCGATGGCGCGCCGTTCGTGATGCTGGGCGCCCAGGCCCATAATTCGAGCAATTATCCGGCCGCGCTGAAAAAGGTGTGGCCGGCGATCAGGGACATGCACGCCAATACGCTTGAAATTCCCGTGGCGTGGGAACAGATCGAGCCGGTCGAAGGAAAATTCGATTTCAGCTATGTCGATACGCTGGTGGCCGAGGCGCGCAAGAACAAGGTGCGCCTGGTGCTGCTGTGGTTCGCCACCTGGAAGAACACCAATCCGCAATACAGCCCGGAGTGGGTCAAGTTCAACAACCGGCGCTTTCCGCGCATGGTCGACAAGGACGGCAAGGTCAATTACTGCATGTCGCCGTTCGGCGAAGAGACGCTCAAGGCCGATAAAAAGGCCTTTGTCGCGCTGATGACGCACATCAAAAAGATCGATGAAGCGCATCGCACGGTCATCATGATGCAGGTGCAGAACGAGGTCGGCACGTATGGCCTGGTGCGCGATTATGGAGCGAAGGCGCAGGCGGCATTTGCGCAGGCGGTGCCGCAGGCGGTGCTGGAGCGCCAGAAGTCGCCGGTGAAGCTGGCGGCCAAGGGCACGTGGTCCGAGGTGTATGGCGACTACGCCGAGCAGTATTTCCATACCTATGCCATCGCCAGCTACATCGGCGATATCGCCAGGGCCGGGCGCGCGGTGTACAACCTGCCGATGTACGTCAATAACGCCCTGCGCGATCCGCTGGAGCCGATGGCGCCATGGAAGGGCAATTTCGCCAGCGGCGGGCCGACCTACGATGTCATCGACATCTACAAGGCGGCCGCACCGGCGATCGATTTTGCCGCGCCGGATATCTACATGCCGCAGTCGGCCAAATTCACGGCAACGCTCGACCGCTTCCAGCGTCCCGATAACCCGCTGATGGTGCCCGAACTCGGTAACGCGGCCACCTACGCGCGCTACACCTACCAGGTGCTCGGGCGCGGCGCGCTGGGGTTTGCGCCGTTCGGTATCGATTATGCCGACTACAGCAATTTCCCGCTCGGCTCCAAGCTGACCGACAAGACGATGGTCGAACCGTTCGGGTCGATCTTTGCCGTGTTCCGGCCGATGGAGCGGCAGTGGGCCAAATGGGCGTTCGAGGGCCGCACCTACGGCGTGGCCGAAAGCGACGAGCGCACCGAACAAACGATCGCCATGAAAAACTGGAAAGCCACGGTGTCGTTCCGCCAGTGGCGGTTCGGTGAAAAGGAATGGAATCCCGAAATCAAGGATGAACCGGCGAATACCGAGAAGCCGAGCGGCGGCGTGTCGATCGCCCAGATCGGCGACAACGAATTCATCGTCGTCGGCCAGCAGGTACGCCTGCGCCTGGGCGGCGCCGGCAGCAACGAGGGCAAGCCGACCATGCTGGCGCGGGTGGAGGAGGGCAGTTTTGACCTGTCCGGCAAATGGGTCATGGAGCGCAACTGGAATGGCGATCAGGTCGATTACGGCATCAACCTGCCGGCCAAGCCAATCGTCCTGAAAATCAGAATCGGCACCTACTAAAAACTATGGGAGATCACAGCATGCGTCTTAAATCACTGGTGGGAACCGCTTCCTGCCTGGCGTTGATGGCATCGGGCCACGCCCTCGCGGGCACCTTCGAGAAAACCGGCAGCGGCGTGGTCGTCAAGCCCGACCAGGGTGCGGCGAAGGAAGTGCGCCTTGAGGTAATGAGCGCGAACATCATCCACGTCGTCAAATCCGACCAGCCGGGCAAGGAGCTGACGCCCTCGATGATGACGGTCGCCAAACCGTGCGCCTGTCAGTTCACGGTCAGCGATGCCGACAAGGACGTGGTGACGCTTAACGCCGGCAAGATCTCGGCCAGGGTATCGCTGAAAACCGGCCTGGTGAAGTTCTATAACGCCAGGGGCGAAGTATTCCTCACCCAGTCGTCCGAGAGTCTCACGCCGGTGAAGGTCGACGGCAAGCCGTTTTTGGCGATCAAGCAGGGCTTCAATCCCGGCTTGAAAGATGCGTACTACGGCCTGGGCCAGCACCAGAACGCCCAGATGAACATGAACGGCGAAGACGTTCTGCTGGCGCAGCACAATATGGATGTGGCGGTGCCGTTCGTTATCTCCGACAAAAACTACGGGGTCCTGTGGGATAACAATTCGATCTCGCGCTTCGGCAACCCCAAACCCTACGGCCCGATGAAGCGCGACCTGAAACTGGTCGACGCCAGCGGCAAGGCCGGCGGCCTGACCGCGCGCTACTACGTGGGCGATAAGCTGGTACTGACCCGCCACGAAACCGACATCGATTACAAGTACCTCAAGGACGTGGCCGAAAACTGGCCGAAGGAACTCGGCCCGCTGAAAGACCTGAAGGACGTCAAGGTAGTGTGGGACGCCACCCTCAGTTCGGCCAAGGCCGGGGTGCACAAGATGCAGCTGTATTCATCCGACTACGCGACCTTGACGCTCGATGGCAAGCAGGTGCTCGACGTCTGGCGCCAGGGCTGGAACCCGTGGTACCACAATTTCGAGGTGAAGTTCGCCGCCAACAAGCCGGTCAAGCTGCACCTGGAATGGAAGCCGACCGGCGGCATGATCGGCATCACCCACAACGATCCGCTGCCGCCGGCGGAGCGCCACTCGCTGACGTTTTCGTCCGAGATCGCCCAGGCCATCAATTACTACGTCATCAACGCCGACAATATGGACAGCGTGATCGCCGGCTACCGTCACCTGACCGGACAGGCGCCGATGATGCCGAAGTGGGCCTACGGCTTCTGGCAGTCGCGCCAGCGCTACGAAACGCAGGACCAGATCCTCGGCGCAGTGCGCGAATACCGCAAGCGCGGCTGGCCACTCGATAACATTGTGCAGGACTGGTTCTACTGGCCCGAAAACGGCTGGGGCTCGCACGATTTCGACAAGTCCCGTTTCCCCGACCCGAAAGGCATGGTCGATGAAATCCACAAGAACAACGTGCGTGTGATGCTGTCGATCTGGGGCAAGTTCTATGCCGATACCGACAACTACAAGGAATTTGCGTCCAAGGGCCACATGTGGACCAGGAACGTCGAAAACGGCGACCTTGACTGGGTCGGGCCGGGCTATAAAAACGCCCACTACGATCCGTACACGCAGGAAGCGCGCGATATCTATTATCGCCAGGTCAAAACCAAGCTCGGTGGCCTCGGGTTCGATTCGTGGTGGATGGATAACAGCGAGCCGGATGTGCTGTCGAATACCCGTCCCGAAGACTTCAAGAAGCTGATCGGGCCGACCGTGTACGGCGCCGGCGAAATCACCTACAACACATACAGCATGCCGCACACGCAGGCGCTGATCGAGGGCCTCAAACGCGACCAGCCCGATACGCGCCAGCTGATCCTGTCGCGCTCCGGCTTTGCCGGCATCCAGCGCAATGCGGTGGCAGTGTGGAGTGGCGATACGGTGGGGCGCTGGAACAACCTGTACGACCAGATTTCGGCCGGCGTCAACTTTTCAATGTCGGGCATTCCCAACTGGACCCATGATATCGGCGGCTACGCGCAGGAAGTGCGCTTCCAGGGCGGCGACGTGGGCTCGGCCCAGGAAAACCGCAGCACCAGCGCAGCCGCGGTCAAGCCGGAAGACCTGAAGGAGTGGCAGGAACTGAATCTGCGCTGGTTCCAGTTCGGCGCCTTTACGCCGCTGTTCCGCTCCCACGGGGAAGTGGTCAAGCGCGAGATCTACAACATCGCGCCGGACAAGTCGGAGATGCAGGACTCGATGGTGTGGTACCTGAAACTGCGCTATCGCCTGATGCCGTACATTTATGCGTCAGCCTCGGATATCTATTACCACTCCGGCACCGTGATGCGCGGGCTGGTGATGGATTTTCCGAAGGATGACCAGGTCAAGGATATCAAGGACCAGTACCTGTTCGGACGCGACCTGATGGTGGCGCCGGTGCACGTGTACGGCGCGCGCGAGCGCACGGTGTACATGCCGAAAGGGGCCGCATGGTACGACTTCTACACCGGCGCGCTGCACCAGGGGGGCAAGACGGTGACGATGCAGGCTCCGGTCGCGCGCATGCCGCTGCTGGTCAAGGCTGGCGCGATCCTGCCGATGGGACCGGTGACGCAGTATGTCGATGAAAAACCGGACGCGCCGGTCACGCTCAACATCTACACCGGTGCCGACGGCAAATTCAGCCTGTATGAGGATGATGGCGTCACCAATGCCTACACCCGCGGGGAATTTACCCGCATTCCGCTCAGTTACGACGATAAAACCAAAACCGTGACCATCGGCGAGCGTACCGGCCAGTACAAGGGCATGGTCGCCAAGCGCCAGTTCAAGGTGCGCTTCATTAAAGCCGGCATGTCGAGTTCGGACGACTTCGACAAAGCCGACAAGGAAGTCAGTTACGAGGGGCGGGCGCTGACGATCACGATGTAAGCCACGCTCCCCCAGTGCGCCGGCCAACGCTGAGCGGCTACATGCGCGTGCACCGACAGTCAGGCAAACCACGCCTGATTGGCCCGGCGCCGCGCACGCCTGGTGTAGGCGTATTGCCTTTCACTGGCGGGGCGATGTCCACCCGCTGACGCGGCTTCCCGCACGCAACGTGCAGTCCGGTTGAGTGTTTTACGAATATCTTTGCGCTGATGATTAACGATGAAAATGGTTTATATCGTTAATTAAGCGTGTTCTTGTCTGTTGCGACCGACGTAAAGCGACTAGGTCGTGCGAAACGACAGGCGGCTATCGCCTGCGGATTTAATCGGTGGTCGCTCGTCGTAAGCCGCATGAAAAGCCCTGACTTGCTTAACAATCCCAGGGAGGTGCGAAAGGAATAGCGGGCCACAATATTGCATTAAAACAGACGTTTTAAGATTTGGAATTACTCCGCAATGGTACTCGGCATCCTTGGCTTTTGCCCGCAAAATACCGGCTTCCCGAAGTAGCCCGGCATGCTCGTCCGACTTCGGATGGCAAGTTGGGGCAAGTTTTTCTAACTGGTCCGCAAGTTGCCTGCCATCTCGCGCCATCTCTATTTTATTCATTATTAAGGGTGCCAAATGAAATGTACTAAAGGACCGGCCGCCTTCAGCTTTGACCAGGTGCTTTGTTCTTTTCTAAGCGAGCTTTTACTCGCTCAGTAGTCCACTCTATGAATTGTGTATAAAAAGTTTTCACTATCTCTTTCGTGGGTTGTGCCGATTTTAAAACAAAACCGTGTCGCTCCCATTGCGTTGTCAGTCCTGGCCTATACTTGTCCCACGAGACTTCGCTGTACTCAACGAAAGAAAGGAAAATCTGTATCTGTGTTTTTGAAATTATAAAGGTGAACCACGCAGCGTACTGAATAAGATTGGGATGTTTCGGCTTAAGAGCTAATCGATAAGCTAAGAATGGCAATCCTTCGACAGAGCTTTCAAGTCCAGTTATCACCTGTCGTGTTTTAGTAACGGTTTTTGGCTCCAGGCCAGATAATCGAAAAATAGCACTCATTCCAACATCGGCTTCATAGGTTTCTGCTCCTATAGTGGGCGCGGCAAAATATTCTTGCTCTTTATTTGATTTTACCCATTCACCCAAAGCCCTCGGATTAGGTAAGGAATCATAATCATCGAACCAAGTGGGAATTATTTCATAAATACCATCTAGCTCCGAAGGGGGCATTTCTAAGGCTGATTTAAGTGCCACCACTAGTGACCTTGCTTCTTCAAGGGTAAAATAGCGATGAGAATCGGCCTCGACCAATGCAAGCAGCGAGAGCGGCTCGTCTTCTACCGTGTCAGCGACACGAACAATAGCATGGTGGTTAGCGCTTTCATTTTTTTGATCGGCGATTGTAATGAGCGCACTGATTTGTTCACGGGCCGTCGAGGGGTAGTTTCCAAATGTCTCGGTATAATCTGCTTGACTAACAAAAAGCGGGCGCTGCTTTGAGTCTATTGCAAATGCATCAGAAATAGAGTCAATAATGTCTTTATATCTAACTGAGTCCGAAGTGGATGAGGCAATCGATTTTGCAAACTCATATGTGAAGTCGCTAATATTTTCGTCAGCGTATGATTTTTGGTCGCTTTGGGAACTGAAGAGGAAGTAGCAATTGGAAAACGTATTGCTGCTCTTTATGTAATCATCGAATGATGACCCGTCCTTAATGTAAGCCATTCCGGAATAGCAGGCATCGACCACCTTGACTGTGAGCTTTGGAAGTAGGCTTTTAAGCATTCCGTCGAGTTCGGAGTTTGACAAGCTTGTCGCTGCACTGCGAGATTTAGAGTAGTCACGTAATAAGTAATTGAATCCATCGTCTTTGAATTCCCCGTGTCCCGTGAAATAGAAAAAAAGGTCTTGCACATCTTCATTCTGAAATCTCTGAACGGTCTCTGCGAGCTTAGCCTTCAGACCCTGTGCGTCACCGGATGGTATAACGATAATTTCGTTGAAGTGCCCGCCGAGTCGCAACACTTTTTCTAAAAGTTCGACATCTTTTTTGCATGCAGGCAAATGAACAGTAGTGTCTACGTAATCAGTAACGCCTAAGATGAGTGCTATGTTTTTTATCATGGTCTACATATAATTTAAATGACTTGCGAGAAGTCCGCGATTGGCCGGAGGCGGCAGGCGATTCGGCGGGCAATGGACCGGCAACAGTCTAACCACGCACCACAGAGGAGCGCGCGATACCGAGTGAAGGTCAGGATTCCTGAAGGGTTCATCAGCCATTAGCTGTTACCTGAAGGTGTAATCGTTTGAAGAAATGTAGATGGTCTACGTGGAATCTTGATATCACGACGAAGCGCAGCATAATCAATCGAAGACGCAGTGAACTTTTTCTGCTCTGGCGAGAACACAAAGCTGGCCACGAAATCGCAGCATTTCGGAATATCCAGACGAGTTGTGCGGTCCACGATATCAGCGTTTAAAAAGTAGTAATCAAAGTCATCTTCGTTTTCGATGTAGTCTTTGGTCGGAACGACAACACGGTAAATCGCGGTCAAGAAATTAAACTCATACTGAATATAGAGCGATCCGTCCTTCAAGCCTTGGCGCGACAGGACCAACGGGTCCTCCAAACCTTCAAAATCCTCTACTTCGAACTTTTGAATTAAGCGCGTCAGTCGCGCAGGAACTCCGCCATCCTCCAGGAACTCCTGCACCTCGGGAAGCGACATATCTTGTAAATATTCGATGCCCTTGGTTGCACCCAGATATTCCATCTCAGCACCGTAGGCATCTTCAAATTCATCGTGCCGTACATCATGAACAACACGATCAATTTCCTTGTCGACGAACTCCTTGAGTGTTGGATACGGCACCAGCTCAACTCTTCCCTTAAGCTCTACTAAGTCAGGGCTTAAGTGAGGATGTAACCTGATTCCATCTGACGTCTTCTCAAAGAAATCATTTACATTTGCGTTGATGAAGAAGACCTTCGTTGGATTACCGTCGTAGCGTTTGAGGTAGTCGCGCAGAGACAACCAGATCAACGAATCGCGGTATCCTTTCTCCCCTTCTCGGAACGGACGAACGATTTTAATCGCCCTGTCCACCAGCTCGCCATGTTGCACTCGATCGAAAGGGACTGGGACGACGCTGTCAAAGCGTTGTCGCAGGTACTCAGCCAAATCATATTCACTTGGGAACTCGGGCAACTTGGTCTGCTTGCCCTCGGTCGAGTGCAGGAAGTCTTGCGCCCTGCGCGATAAGGCGGCGAGCTCACGCGCAACGGTCGCGCTTTCCGCCTTGAACTTCGCCTCAACCTCAAGGCGAACCACTTCTGACAGCAATAGGGTACCTCGTTGATTGTTAACGAAGTTTGCCAAAAGGTTGAACATTGGCGCACGAAGGTACCAGTTGTTATAGAAGATATTCGAGTCTAAGAATACAAACATAGCGGTATGCCTTCACGAGAAGCTTTGCTGTTTTCGCCGTTGGTATCCAGACGGCCTTTCTTGGAGCTCAATCCACTCTTTTATTGGGGTGTTTTCATCAGCTTCTTACTTTAATGTCTTTCGCTCGCACAGCGAACGGCGGCTGCTGGCCGATCTCTGCCGTTCGCGTCAGCATAACAGGTTGCCGAACTGAAAAAGTAGCAGACTGCACATGACCGGCTGGTACCGCCGCGAAGCGGACCTCTATGCGCGCGCTCTACTCTGCGCTTCCCAATGGATAAAGTGTAGATATGTCTGCTGGACGGTTTGTTAGCTGAAGGTCACTGAAGCCCGTCAATCGATAATTTTCCAACCACACATGTCGGCAAGTATCGCAGCCAACCCAAACAATAATCGAACCATTTTCTGAGGATGAAGGCGGTGCTCGATCAAGCCCACCGCTTCCACAAACCGGGCAGGAGGCCCCTTTAGCTTCAGCGTAAAGTTCCGAAGCTTTTGCAGTTGCAGGTAAATTCATATCGATCGAGGAAGAGGTGTTGATGGATAAGTAGCTTTACAGTCGAAAGCCTAGCGAATGACCGCTGTTGGCCGGTGGTTGTCGATTGTACTCGACGGTGAACTGCTCCTAGCGATCAGGCCGCTTTCGTCCCATTGCGACCGATCAGCGTCCAGTTCGAACGTTTCGGCTAATTCCGCGAACTGAATGTGTCAATCGTGTTTGCGGCGATCCTGCTCTTCCTGGCAAGGAGGGGATAAGCGGACACGATCCCGCCGCGTTCTGTCGATGAAATCGAGCAGGATGGCAGCGTAGAGAAATGATGTCACGCTCCCTTACGTCGAGTAAGACCAGCATGTTCGCAGTGCTCAGTTCTCCCCGTTGGTGGAGCAATGGTGGCAGCGAATTGTTGGTTGGATTGCATATCGACAGTGTAATGCCTTTAGGTACTGGACAGGCACGAAGCTGAGGCTTATTCAGCTGGCATACGTGTCGCCCTACGTCTGCCTGCGCAATACGCCTTTCATGCCCCGCAGGCCATAGTCACAAAGGCGTAATCCGCCTACGCCTTCTATCCGCCGGGCACCACCGTCATGCGCATAGGCAATGCCGGGTCCGGTCCTTACACTTATCCAGTCGGCATACGTTTCCCCAAGGTCGACGCGAACGAGCGATTGAACCAGGGGGAGTGTTCCCCCTTGCCCAGAACCGGAGAGTGAAATCATGAAGAAGAACAGCCCAGTAACGTCCAGTCCCGCCATTGCCGGCAGCCGCCGCGATTTTCTCGGCAAGAGCGCCCTGGCCGGCCTGGCCACCGCAGGCGCCACCATCGGTCTGACAGGATGCAAGGAAGAGGCCGCGCCAGGCAAGGCGGCCGCGCCAGCCAAAGCCGCCGACACCGGCGAACACATCAAACCAGGCCAGCTGGATGCCTATTACGCTTTCATCAGCGCCGGCCACGGCGGCGAAGTGCGCGTGCTCGGCCTGCCGTCGGGCCGTACCCTCAAGCGCATCCCCGTGTTCAATACCGATTGCATGGTCGGCTGGGGCATCACCAACGAATCGAAGGCGATCATGGGCACCAAGCCCGATGGCAGCCTGCAGTACACCACGGGCGACACCCACCACGTGCACGGCAGCTACAAGGACGGCACGTACGACAGCCGCTGGCTGTTCGTCAACGACAAGATCAATGCGCGCCTGGCGCGCATCCGCATGGATACGATGGAGTGCGACAAGATTACCAGCCTGCCGAACGTGATGGGCTTCCACGGCATTTTCCCGGACAAGCGCGACCCGGTCGACGCCGCCATCAACTACACCACGCGCGTGTTCTGCGGCACCGAATTCCACATGCCGCTGCCCAACGACGGGCGCGACCTGGACGATCCGACCAAGTGGGGCTGCCTGTTTACCTGCGTCGACGCGGCCAGCATGGAAGTGCGCTGGCAGTGCCGCATCGACGGCAACATGGAGCTGGTCGCGTCGTCCTACGACGGCAAGCTGGCCGCCGCCACCCAGTACAACACCGAGGGCGGCGCCGACCTGGCCGGCATGATGTCGGCCGAGCGCGATGCCTGCGTGTTCTTCAACGTGGCCCGCATCGAGCAAGCCGTCAAGGATGGCAAGTCGACCACCATCGGCGGCTCCAAGGTGCCGGTGGTGGACGGTCGCAAGGCCGCCAACGCCGATCCCGCCACCGCGCTGACCTGCTACGTGCCGGTCGGTAAGAACCCGCACGGCGTCAACGCCAGCCCGGACGGCAAATATTTCGTTTGCGCCGGCAAGCTGTCGCCGACCGCGACCGTGATCGAACTGAACAAGGTCCTCGGCTGGTTCGGCGGCGAAGTCAAGCAGCCGCGCGATTGCGTGGTGGCCGAGCCGGAACTGGGCCTGGGTCCTTTGCACACCGCGTTCGACGGCAAGGGCAATGCCTTCACCTCGCTGTTCCTCGACAGCCAGGTCGTGAAATGGAACGTGGACGCGTCGATTGCCCAGTTCAAGGGCGACAAGGCGGCCAAGGTCGTGCTCGACCGCATCGACGTGCATTACCAGCCGGGCCACGGCTACGCATCGATGGGCGAGACCAAGGAAGCGGACGGCAAGTATTTCAACTCGGGTAACAAGTTCTCGAAAGACCGTTTCCTGCCGGTCGGCCCGCTGCACTGCGAAACCGAGCAGCTGATCGACATCAGCGGCGCCAAGATGAGCCTGATGGCCGACCATACCGCCTATCCGGAACCGCACGACGGCATCATCGTGCGCCGCGACGTGGTCAAGACGCGCCAGATTCACAACATGGCCGACTTCCCGAACGCGGTCACGCCGGAAACCGCGGGCATCGAACGCAAGGGCAACAAGGTGCAGGTGCGCTTGATGTCGCAGGCGCCGTCGTTCAGCATGCCGGTGATTAAAGTCAAGGTGGGCGACGAGGTCACGCTGACGCTGACCAACTACGACAAGGTGGAAGATTTGACGCACGGTTGCGCCATTCCTACGCATAACATCAACTTTATCGTCAACCCGCAGGAAACCAAGTCGGTCACCTTCAAGGCCGACCGTGCCGGTGCCTACTGGATCTACTGCACCCACTTCTGCCACGCGCTGCACCTGGAAATGCGCAGCCGCCTGCTGGTCGAAGCCTAAGCCACATCACCGATGCGCGCCGTGAACGTCCTCCTGCGCCTGTTCGCCCTGCTGCTGTTGCTGGCGACGGGCCCGGCGCGCGCATCGGTCTACTCGGCCGAGCTGTCGCAGCAACTGCTGCATGGCCCCGACCTGTGCGCCGAGGCGCCTTGCCGCGACGTCATGCCGCAGGCTACCAAGTTTTCCCTGCGCAAGGGCCGGCCGAGCTATGTCGAGGCCATTGCCGTGGGGCCGGACAAGGCCGAGCGCGTGGTCGGCTATGTCTTCCTGTCGACCGACGTGGTCGACATTCCCGCGTATTCGGGCAAGCCCATCATCACCCTGATCGGCATGGATACGCGCGGCATCATCACCGGCGTGCGCGTACTGAAGCACTCCGAACCCATTCTGCTGGCGGGGATCGACGAATCGACCCTGCTCAAATTTATCGACCAGTACATCGGCAAGTCCGGCGACGCCAAGCTGGAAATCGGCCATGGCGACGAGGCCAGCGGCACGGTCGGGCTGGACGCCATCAGCGGCGCCACCGTCACCGTGATCGCCGAAAACCAGGTCATTTCGCGCAGCGCCTACGACATCGGGCGCCAGGTTGGCATCTTCAAGACCGAGGTGCGTCCGGCGCCACGCTACACGGCGCTCAACGAGCGCCTGAGCTGGCAGCAACTGCTGGACGAAGGCAGCGTGGCGCGCTTCCAGCTGCAGCGCAAGGATGTGGGCCTGGCCGGCGGCGCCACCTACATCGACCTGTATTTCGGCCACCTGAACGTGCCCACGGTGGGCATCAGCCTGCTGGGCGAGCCGGTGTACCGGCGCCTGATGGCCGACCTCAAGCCGGACGAGCAAGCCATTTTCATCATCGCCAACGGCGAAGCCTCGTTCAAGGGTTCCGGCTTTGTGCGCGGCGGCATCTACGACCGCGTCCAGGTGCGCCAGGACCCGCAAAGCTTCACCTTCCGCGATACCGATTACCTGAACCTGTACGGCCTGCATGCGCCCGGCGCGCCGGCGTTTACCGAGTCGGCCGTGTTCATCGTGCGCTCGGCCAACTTCAATCCCGCCTGGCCATGGCAGCTCACTTTCCTCGCCAACAAGGCCGATGCGCAGAGCGGCGCCAAGACCTTTGTCCACTTCAACGCACCGTACTGGCTGCCGGCGCGCTACCTGGAAGGCGGGCGCCCGCACATCGTCCAGCCGGAAGCGGCCTGGCGCGCCATCTGGAAAGCGAAAACCGTCCAGATCGTTCTGTTCCTGCTGGTGCTGGCCTTTACGGCGTTCATGTATTCCCAGCGCGACAAGCTGGTGCGCGCCTCGAAGCGCAGGCACAAGCCATGGATTTCGCGCCCGCGCCATGTGCTGTGGCTGGTCAGCGTGGTATTCCTCGGCTTTTACCTCAAGGCCCAGCCCAGCATCACCCAGGTGCTGACCTGGTTCCATTCGCTGCTGCACCAGTGGAAGTGGGAACTGTTCCTGTCCGACCCCTTCATTTTCCTGTTCTGGTGGTTCATCATCGTCAGCGTGCTGGTGTGGGGCAGGGGCGTCTTTTGCGGCTGGCTGTGCCCGTTCGGCTCGCTGCAGCAGCTGGCCTTGAGCATCGGCAAGGCGGTGGGCCTGAAACGCTTCCAGAAACTGCTGCCCAAGCCGCTGCACGACAAGCTCAGGTGGCTCAAGTACGTCATCTTCGCCGTTCTGCTGGGAGTGTCGTTCTATTCCATGGAGATGGCCGAGCAGCTGGCCGAGGTCGAACCATTCAAGACCACCTTCATCGTCGGCGTATGGAACCGTACGTGGCCGTTCTGGGTCTTTATCGGCGCCATCCTGGGCTGGTCCTTCCTGAGCGAGCGGCCCTATTGCAAGTACCTGTGCCCGCTGGGCGCGGGGCTGGCGATTCCCGGCAAGTTCCGTCTGTTCGGGCTCAAGCGCAAGGCCGAGTGCCAGACTTGCCACGCCTGCGCCGCCGGCTGCGGCTCGCATGCGATCGACAGCGCCGGCCGCATCGACCAGATGGAGTGCATGCTGTGCCTCGACTGCATGATCCTGTACTACGACGACCATGCCTGCCCGCCGCTGGTCAAGGAACGCAAGCTGCGCGAAAAAAATGGCGATGCGCTTACACCCATCAATGCGGCCGGCTATTTCATCTCGCTCGATTCGGTGCGCGGTGCGCTCAAGGCCAAGGCGGCTTCGTGCGCCGGGGAACAGCCGTGATGATCCGCAGTGCCGCCGCCGGTTTGATGCTGGTGCTGTGCGCCGGCATGGCCGGCGCGGCCGTGCTGCAAGTGCGCGCCGGCGAGTCGATCGGCGCCGCCGTGCGCGCGGCCTCGGCCGGCGATACCCTGTTGATTGCGCGCGGCCACTACAACGAGCGCTTGCTGATCGACAAGCCGCTCACCCTGCGCGGCCAGGAGCGCCCGACCATCAGCGCCCAGAACAGCGGCGACGTGATCCGGGTAACAAGCAGCGATGTCACCATCGATGGCCTCATCATCAGCGACAGCGGCACCGACCTCGACCGCCAGAACGCCGGCGTGCACGTGGTGCCGGGTTCGCACCGCTTCGTGCTGCGCAACTGCGTGGTCAGCTACACCCTGTTCGGCGTGTTCCTCGACAAATCGGACCACACCATCCTGAGCGGCAACACCATCACCGGCAAGCGCGACCTGCAATCGGCGGCGCGCGGCAACGGTATCCAGGTCTACAACAGCGCCCATGTGGACGTGATCGACAACAACATCAGCTACGCGCGCGACGGCATCTACGTCGATCTCTCGCGCCACGCCCTGTTTCGCGGCAACAAGATCCACCACCTGCGCTATGGCACCCACTATATGAACACCAACCACAGCACCTGGGAAAACAACGAGTCCTACCAGAACCGCGGCGGCCTGGCCCTGATGGAAGTACGCAACCTGGTAGTGCGCAACAACGTGGCCTGGGGTAACGAAGATCACGGCATCATGCTGCGCACCATCCAGGATTCCGTGATCGAAAACAATGTGGTGGCGGCCAACGGGCGCGGTTTCTTCATCTACGACGCCGAGTACAACGTGCTGCGCAACAACGTGGTCATCAACAACCGCACCGGCGTGCACCTGTCGGCCGGTTCCTCGAACAATGCGGTGGACGGCAACGACTTCATCGGCAACGAGGAAGCGGTCAAGTTCGTCGCTGCGCGCGATGTCGCATGGGGCCGCACGCGCGGCAACTACTGGAGCGGTTACAACGGCTGGGACCAGGGCGGCGACGGCGCCGGCGATGTGCCCTACGAAGCGAGTGACCTGGTCGACCGCCTCAACTGGCAATACCCGCTGGTCAAGCTGCTGCTGACCAGCCCGTCCGTGAGCACCTTGCGCTTCGTGGCGCGCCAGTTTCCGGTGCTGCGCGCGCCCAGCGTGGTCGACCGGCATCCGCGCATGCGGCCCAACAATCCTGACTGGCAGCGCTGGAATGACAAACATGTCCATTGAACTTGATGCGGTGAGCAAATCCTTCGGCCCGGTCGAGGCAATCCGCAATGTATCCCTCAACATCGGACAGGGCGAGATGTTCGGCCTGATCGGGCATAACGGCGCCGGCAAGAGCACCCTGTTCAAGCTGATGCTCGGCCTGCTGCCGGCCAGCGCCGGGGCTGTACGCGTCGGCGGCGTGGCCACTTCCAGCGCGCAGTTCCGCCAGGTGCGGCGCCGCATCGGCTATCTGCCGGAAAGTTTTGTCAGCTACGACAATCTCTCCGGCCTGGAAGTGCTGCATCTGTTCGCCGACCTCAAGCAGGTGGCGCGCGCCGAATGCGGCCGCGTGCTGCGCCGGGTCGGACTGGCCGATGCCGCCACGCGGCGCCTGCATACCTACTCGAAAGGCATGCGCCAGCGTCTCGGATTCGCGCAAGTGCTGTTGGGTGAGCCGACACTGATTTTTCTCGACGAACCAACCAACGGACTCGATCCGGAAGGCATCGCCGATTTCTACGGCATCCTGCGCGAGGCGCAGGGGCGCGGCGCCACCATCGTGATTACCTCGCACATCCTGGCCGAAATCCAGGACCGGGTCGACCGCCTCGTCATCCTCGATGCCGGACGGGTCGCCGCGCTGGGCACGCTGGCCGAGTTGCGCTCGCGCCAGGTGCTGCCGTCGCATATCGACGTGCTGCTGCAGCCCGGCTGCGGGGCCGGCGTGGCAGCGGCGCTGGCGCATCTGCCGGGCCTGACCGTCAGGCTCGATGGCGACCGGGCCGGCATCGCCTGCGCGGCCGCGCAAAAGGCAGCGGTGCTGGCCGCGCTGGCCACGACGCTGCTCGACGTGACGATCCGCGAACCCTCGCTGGAAGACCTGTTCCTTGGCTACGGAGGCCATCATGCAAGCGCGCATTGAGTGGGGCCAGGTGCGCGTGATCGCCGCCAAGGAATTCCGCGACCGCATCCGCAACCGCTGGGTGGTGGCCGTGGCTGTCATTTTCGCCCTGTTCGCGCTGGCGATTGCTTACTTTGGGGCGTCGCAGCAGGGCGAGGTCGGCTTTCGCAGCATCGATGTCACCATCGCCAGCCTGGTCAGCCTGGTGATCTACCTGGTGCCGCTGATCGCGCTCATTCTCGGCTACGACGCCATCGTCGGCGAGCGCGAGCGCGGCTCGCTCGAACTGATGCTGTCGATGCCGATCACCCGCTTCGAGATTTTGCTGGGCAAGTATTGCGGCCTGGCCGCCGCCCTGGCCAGTTCCACCGTACTCGGTTTCGGGGCCGGCCTGCTGCCGCTGGCGGCCGAGCTGACGGTGCGCGACGGCTACCACTACGCCGGCTTCGTCGGCAGCGCCATCCTGATGGGCATGGCTTTCCTGAGCATCTCGATGCTGGTATCGGTGCTCGCGCTCGACCGCGTGCGCGCCAGCGGCGTGGCGATCGGCCTGTGGTTCTTTTTCGTGCTGATTTTCGACCTGTTGCTGATGGGAGCGCTGGTGCTGAGCCAGGGCCGCCTGGGCAGCAACACCTTCGCGGCACTGCTCATGCTTAACCCCGCCGATGTGTTCCGGCTGCTCAATATCTTCAGCTCGGAGCAGGCGCAAAGCATGTATGGCCTGGCCACCGTGATGCCCGGCGGCCTGACCGATCCGGCGGTGCTGCTGGCCATCATGGCCGCGTGGGTGGTCATTCCCTTCTTACTTGCCAACTGGAGTTTCCAATGTCCTTCAAGATAAACCGCCTGCTGGCGGCGCTCGCCGCCGCCGGCTTGCTGGCCGCCTGCAGCGAGCAAGCCCTGAGCGTCGCCGCCCAGGAGCCGGGCAGTGACACCGCCTGTGCGCTCGACGGCATGGTGCTGCTCGATTTCCCCGGCCCCAAGGCGCAGATCCACTATGCCGAAGGCAAGGCCGACTATTACTGCGACCTCATGGAACTGTTCACGGTGATGCTCGCGCCCGAGCACAAGCGGCGCATCGCCGGCGTATTCGTGCAGGACATGGGCAAGACTTCCTGGGACAAGCCGAGCGGGCACTGGATCGCCGCCAAGGATGCGCTGTATGTAGTCGGCAGCAAGAAGTTGGGTTCCATGGGGCCGACCTTCGGCGCCTTCTCGGATGCCGCGCAGGCGGCCGCGTTTGCCAAAGCCGAGGGCGGCAAGGTGCTGCCCTACAGCCAGATCACGGTGGCGATGCTCGACACGGGCCACGCCGCCGGCGACATGCGCCATTGATTGTCCGTTTTCGTCACCACTGAAAGAAAATCATGAAAAGCTCGACCTTGCTACCCCTGTTGATCGTTGCCGCGCTGGCGGCCTGCGGCGAGAAGGCGCCCGCCACCGATGCCGCGGCGTCCGGCCCGAGCGCGACCGCAGCGGTACCCGAACCGGCACCTGCGCCGGCACCCGCGCCGGCACCCGCGCCTGCGGCGGCCGCGGCGCCAGCCCCGAGCGCGGCCGAGCTGGCCGCCGGCGAAAAAATCTACACCGCCTCCTGCGTTTCCTGCCACGGCGCGGCGGTCATGGGCGCGCCGAAACTGGGCGACAAGCCGTCCTGGACGCCGCGCATCGCCAAGGGCATCGACGTACTGTATGCCAACGCCACGAATGGCTTGAACCTGATGCCGCCGCGCGGCGGCAATGCCGCCCTCAAGGAGGAGGAAATCAAGGCGGTGGTCGACTTCATGGTCAGCAAGGGACGCTGACGAGAGAAGGGCGGCGCTGCCGCCCGCTCCAGGGGAAAACGCCATGCGCGCATTTCAAGCAACACTGATCGCGGCGGCGCTGTGCCTGCTGGCGCTGGCGGGCTGCCAGCGCACCGACACGGTCCATCGCACCCGCGGGCACGTGTTCGGCACCGCGGTCGAGATCAGCATCCACGGCGGCTCGCCCGAACGCGCCGACGCGCTCAGCGGCGCCGTGCTGAACGAATTCGACCGGCTGCACCACAAATACCATTCCTGGCAGCCGAGCATGCTCACCTCGCTCAACGAAGCCATCGCGCGCGGCGAACCGTTCACCGCCGATGCCGAGATGGTCGCGCTGCTGCAATCGGCGACCGTGGTGGCCGAGCGCTCCGGCAACCTGTTCAACCCGGCCATCGGGCGCCTGATCCGCCTGTGGGGTTTCCAGAGCAGCGACATCGCGCCCCAGGCGCCGCCGGCGCAGGAGATCCGGTTCTGGCTCGACGCGCGCCCGCGCATGTCGGACCTGCGCTACCGGGGCAACACGATTTCGAGCACCAACAAGGCGGTGATGATCGACCTGGGCGGCTACGCCAAAGGTTACGCGCTCGACCGCGCGGCGCAGATTTTGCGCCAGGGCGGGGTCAGGGCGGCGCTGGTCAACGTGGGCGGCAATGTGCTTGCCATCGGCCAGCCGGGGGAGCGCCCGTGGCGGGTGGGCATCCAGGACCCGCGCGCGGCCGGCGCCGTGGCGCAGGTGGCCCTGCGCGACAACGAGGCGATGGGCACCAGCGGCGATTACCAGCGCTATTTTCTCAAGGACGGCAAGCGCCACCCGCACATCATCGACCCGCGCAGCGGCTATCCGATCGACCTGGTGGCATCGGTCACGATCGTCACGTCGGGGGGCGGGGATGCCGGTTTGCGCTCGGACGGCAACTCGAAACCCTTGTTCATCACCGGCCCGGCCGCTTGGGAAGCGATGGCCGCGCAGATGGGCCTGGACGAGGTGATGCTGATCGATGCGCAGGGCAAGGTGCACACGACGGCGGCGATGCGCTCGCGGCTGGCTGCAGCGCAGGAGGCAAAGGGCCTCGTCCCGAATTAGTTTCCGTGCGGGAATCAAAATGAAGGAAAGGTTACTTCCCGCTACAATAGCGATTCGACAACATGCGGCTGGGTCCAGCCCTGTTGGCCCCACTATGATCACCGGAGAATAACTTGCGTAAAAACTTAATCAAGATTTCAATGCTGTGCGCCGCGGTACTGATGGCAGGTTGCGAAACGACCGGGACCAAGCAGGCCGACCCGAATGCCGTCGAAGCACCGTCGCCGAAGAATCCGGAATTCGCAGGCGAAATGGCCAAGTTCAATGCCCAGTTTCCGAGCGCCAAAGCGACCCAATACGAGAACGAATCGATCGCCTTCAATAACGAGCGCAAGCTCGACCAGAAAGGCAATTGCCACGGCAAGTCGAAATTTCCGATCACGATCGTGCTGATCCTCGATGCGGAAGGCAAAGTCACCAAAACCATGACCGATGTCGAGAACGCCAAGGCAAGCTGCTTCCGCAGCGCGTACGCCGGCGTGCAGTTCCCGCGTCCGCCGATGGCGCCGTACCGCAAGGCGATTCTGCTGAACTAAACGCCGTTCCGGCCGCATGGCGCGCGCCGCGGCGGCGAACCCTTCCCGCCGCTTCCTGGTGCCTAGCAGATTGAATTCGGTCGATTTTGATTTGCGTCAAAGTAATTAGTGATGAACTCGTCGATATTCCGGAATCCACTCTGGAAAGGCTTGTGATGAAACTGAAATTTCTTGGCGCCACCGGCACGGTGACCGGTTCAAAGTACCTGCTCACGTCCGGCAACCGCCATATCCTGGTCGACTGCGGCCTGTTCCAGGGGCATAAAGAATTGCGCTTGCGAAACCGGGATCCGTTTCCGGTCGCGCCGGCCGCCATCGACGCCGTGGTGCTCACGCATGCCCACCTGGACCACAGCGGCTACCTGCCGCTGCTGGTGAAAAATGGTTTCACCGGCAAGATTTTCTGCAGTCCGGCCACCCTCGACCTGTGCAAGATCCTGTTGCCCGACAGCGGGCACTTGCTCGAAGAGGAGGCCAACTACGCCAACCGCCACGGCTTTTCCAGGCATGCGCCGGCCTTGCCCCTGTATTCGGAGGCCGACGCGGTGCGCGCGCTGCGCCAGTTCTCTCCGGTGCCGTTCGATACGCCGTTTACCATTGCCGGCGAGATGCGCGGGGAATTGTCTCTTGCCGGCCACATCCTCGGCGCGGCCATCGTGTCGGTGCGCTGCGCCGGGAAAACCATCGTGTTTTCTGGCGACCTCGGGCGTCCCGACGACCCGCTCATGGTGGCCCCGGCGGCCATCGAAGAGGCCGACTTCCTGGTGGTCGAGTCGACTTACGGCGACAAACGGCACGACCCGGCCGACCCCCTGCTGCTGCTTGGCAAGACCATCCGCGACACCGCGGCCCGGGGCGGCGTCACCATCATCCCGTCGTTCGCGGTCGGGCGCGCGCAGTCGCTGCTGTACGACTTGCATCGCCTGAAGCAACAGGGCGCGATCCCGGCGCATCTGCCGGTCTATCTGAACAGCCCGATGGCCGCCGATGCGACCGCGCTGTACCAGAAGCACTTGCACAGCCATCGCCTCAGCCACGAGCAATGTTTCGCGATGCGCCATGCCGCCACCATCGTCAACAGCGTGGAGGAATCGATCGCCCTCAACGAGCGGCAGGTTCCGATGGTCATCGTGGCCGCCAGCGGCATGGCCACCGGCGGGCGGGTATTGCACCATTTGAAGGCGTTCGCCTCCGATCCGCGCAATACGATCCTGTTCGCCGGCTTCCAGGCCGGCGGCACGCGCGGCGCGCTGATGCTCGGCGGCGCCGAGTCGATCAAGATCCATGGCCAGTACGTTCCCTTGCGCGCCCGGGTCGCCCAGATCGCCAATCTGTCGGCGCATGCCGACGGCGACGAACTGATCGGCTGGATTTCGCGCATCGGGCGCGCCCCGCAGCGCACCTTCATCACCCACGGCGAGAGCGCCGCGGCCGAGGCCCTGCGGCGCCGCATCGGGCAAGAGCTCGGCTGGCCGTGCGAGGTGCCGGCCTATCTCGACGAAGTGACGCTGGCGTGAGGCCGCCCGTCGTCGCCACCCTCAACGTGGTGTATTCGTCCTTGCTCGACGAGGGCGAGATTGGCCTGTCGGAAACGGCCTGGGCGCCGGCCGGATATGCTGATCCGGGTCGAGCGCCCGCTCGGCCTCGACAGCGAAGGCTTGCTGGTGGCCTCGGTGCTGTCGAAGAAGATCGCCGCCGGTTCGACCCATGTCCTGATCGATATCCCGGTCGGGCGCACGGCCAAGGTGCGCTCGCCGCAAGCGGCGGCCACGCTGGCGGCGCGCCTGACGGGCGTGGGCGTGGCGCTCGGCCTGGCGGTGGAAACCCTCGCCAGCGACGGCGCGCAGCCGGTCGGACGCGGGATCGGGCAGGGCCTGGCGCTGGCGACGAGCGTGCTCGCCAGCGGCGCGGCCTGGACCAAGTTCCAGGCCATCTGCGCGGCCCAGGGGGGGATGCGCACGCCGCCCCGGGCCCGTTTCACCCACGTGCTCGGCGCAGCGCACAGCGGCCGCATCGTCGCCATCGACAATGGCCGCCTGGCCCAGCTGGCCGGGGCGCCGGCTAACCCTTGCTGACCTTGCATGCCGAATCGGCCGGCGAGCTGGCTTACGCCCTTGCCTACGCGCAATCGCAAGAACACCTGGTGACGATCGGGCAGCACGATTTGTAAATAAGGGCTGGCCCGTAGATTTTTGATTTGTATCAAAGAATGGGAAAAACGTTCCGACCTATGATGGGCCATGCCGGGACGCCGCCGCGCCCGCCGCCGCATCAATCTACCCGAGGAACACCATGGCTTCCCCTGACGACGCCCTTATGCTGGCAATCAATGCCGGCTCGTCCAGCATCAAGTTCGCCCTGTTTCAGGCCACCCCGGCACGCGAGCCGGTTTTCCGGGGCGCGCTCAGCGACATCGGCGGCGGCGCCAGCGCCTTTGCCGTCGAAGGCGGCGCCAGCGACACCTTCGCGCGCCATTTCGCCATTCCCGAGCACGTCACCGCGGCCAATGTCCTGGTCGAATGGCTGCTCGCCCGCCTGCCTCCGGCGGCGCTGCAAGCGATCGCCTACCGGGTGGTCCACGGCGGACCCGCCTCGGCGGCAACGCGGGAGATCGACCCGGCCATGCTGGCCGACCTGTACGCGAGCACGTCGAGCGAGCCCGACCATCTGCCGCACGAACTGCGCCTGATCGAGCTGTTGCGCCGCCATTATCCGGGCAGCGCGCACATCGCCTGTTTCGACAGTAGCTTTCACGCGAGCATGCCGCCGGTGGCCGCCACCTTGCCGATTCCGCGCCGCTACCAGGCACTCGGCATGAAGCGCCACGGCTTCCACGGCCTGTCCTGCGCCTGGCTGATGGGCGAACTGGCGCGCGTGGCCGGACCGCAGGCGGCCGCCGGCAAGGTCGTCATTGCCCATCTCGGCGGCGGCTCCAGCGTGACTGCCGTCGAGAACGGACTGAGCCGCGATACCAGCATGGGGCTGACGCCGGCCGGCGGCATGATGATGGGAAAACGCTCGGGCGACCTCGACCCCGGGCTGGCCTGGCACCTGGCGCGCAGCGAGCAGATGAGCCCGTCGAGCTTCAACCACATGGTCAATCACCAGTCCGGCCTGCTCGGCATTTCCGGCACCAGCGCCGACCTGCGCGTGCTGCTCGCCAGCCAGGCGCGCGACAGCCGGGCCGCCGAAGCGGTCGCCATGTTCTGCTACCAGGCGCGCAAGACCATCGGCGCGATGGCCGCCGCCATCGATGGCGTCGATACCCTCATTTTCGCCGGCGGGATCGGCGAGCACGCGGCCGAGGTGCGTGCGCGCGTGTGCGCCGGCCTGTCGCACCTGGGCGTGGCGCTCGACGCCGGCGCCAACGAGGCCGGCGCGGCGCTGATCTCGGACCCGTCGGCCAGGGTGAGCGTGCGCGTCATGCGTACCGACGAGGAAGCGATGCTGGCCGCCGAGGCGCGCGCCTGGCTGGGCGCGCGCGCGGAGGGCGGCCATGCGTGACGCCGGCGCGGCCAGCGCGGCCACCCTCGACGGCGTGCACGCCTGGTGGCGGGCCGCCAATTACCTCTCGGCCGGGCAGATTTACCTGCTCGACAATCCCCTCCTGCGCGAAGCGCTGGCGCCGGCCCACCTCAAGCCGCGCCTGCTCGGGCACTGGGGCACCACGCCCGGCCTGAACTTCATCTATGCGCACCTGAACCGCGCCATCCTGGCGCACGACGTGTCGGTGCTGTATGTCGCCGGTCCCGGCCACGGCGGCCCCGGCCTGGTGGCCAACGCCTGGCTCGAAGGCACCTACAGCGAAGTCTATCCGGCCATCGCCCGGGATGGCGAAGGCATGCGGCGCCTGTTCAAGCAGTTTTCCTTCCCGGGCGGCATTCCCAGCCATGTGGCGCCGGAAACGCCGGGCTCGATCCACGAGGGCGGCGAACTGGGGTACTCGCTGGCGCACGCCTTCGGCGCCGCCTTCGACAATCCGGACCTGATCGTCGCCTGCGTGGTCGGCGACGGCGAAGCCGAAACGGGGCCGCTGGCGACCAGCTGGCACTCCAACAAGTTCCTCAACCCGGTGCATGACGGGGCGGTGCTGCCGATCCTGCACCTGAACGGCTACAAGATCGCCGGTCCGACCGTACTGGCGCGCATTCCGCGCGCGGAACTGGCCGCGCTCATGAGCGGTTACGGCTACGAACCGTTCTTCGTCGAGGGCGACGATGCGCCCGCCATGCACCGCCTGATGGCCGACACGCTCGACACCGTGCTCGCGCGCATCCGCGCGATCCAGCAGGAAGCGCGCAGCGCCGGTTTTGGCGGACGGCCGCGCTGGCCGATGATCGTGCTGCGCTCGCCCAAGGGCTGGACCGGCCCGCGCGAGGTCGACGGCAAGCCGAGCGAAGGCAGCTGGCGTTCGCACCAGGTGCCGATCGCCGACATGGAGCGCGCCGGGCACCTGGACTTGCTCGAACAATGGCTGCGCAGCTATGCGCCGGCCGAGCTGTTCGACGAGGCTGGTGCGCCGCGCCCGGCGCTGCGCGCGCTGGCGCCGGCCGGCACGCGCCGCATGAGCGCCAACCCGTGCGCCAACGGCGGCGCGCTGCTGCGCGAGCTGGTGCTGCCCGATCCGGCGCAGTTCGCCCTCAGCCTGGCCGCTCCGGGCGCGCTGCGCGCCGAGTCGACCCGGGTGCAGGGCCAGTACCTGCGCGAGGTGATGCGCGCGAACATGCACAATTTCCGCCTGTTCAGCCCCGACGAAACCACCTCCAACCGCTGGGATGCGGTGCTGGAAGTGAGCCAGCGCTGTTCGGTGGCCGAGATCGTGCCGGGCGACGAGCACATCGCCGCCGACGGGCGCGTCATGGAAATGCTGAGCGAACACCAGTGCCAGGGCTGGCTCGAAGGCTATCTGCTGAGCGGGCGGCACGGCATGTTTTCCTGCTACGAAGCCTTCATCCACATCGTCGACTCGATGCTCAACCAGCACGCCAAGTGGCTCAAGGCGGCCAACGGCATCGCCTGGCGCCGGCCGGTCGCCTCGCTCAATTACCTGCTCTCGTCGCACGTCTGGCGCCAGGACCACAACGGCGCCAGCCACCAGGATCCCGGCTTCATCGACCATGTGCTCAACAAGAAAGCCGAGATCGTGCGGGTCTATCTGCCGCCCGACGCCAACACCTTGCTGGCCGTGACCGATCATTGCCTGCGCAGCCGTAACCTGATCAATGTGATCGTGGCCGGCAAGCATCCGGCCGAGCAATGGCTCGACATGGATGCCGCCGCCGCCCATTGCCGGCGCGGCATCGGGGTGTGGGAGTGGGCCGGCAGCGCCGGCGCCCAGGAACCGGACGCGGTGCTGGCCTGCGCCGGCGACGTGCCCACGCTCGAGGCGCTGGCGGCGGCGCAACTGCTGTACCAGCACTTCCCGGCCCTCAGGCTGCGCGTGATCAATGTCGTCGACCTGATGACCCTGCAGCCGCCGCACGCCCACCCGCACGGCTTGCCGGACCCGGAGTTCGACGCGCTGTTCACCGCCGACAAGCCGGTGGTGTTCGCCTATCACGGCTACCCGGCGCTGATCCACCGGCTCACCTACCGCCGCACCAACCACGCCAACCTGCACGTGCACGGCTTCCGCGAGGAGGGTACCACCACCACCCCGTTCGACATGACCGTGCTCAACGGGCTCGACCGCTTCCACCTGTTCGCCGCCATCGTCGAGCGGGTGGCGGCGCTGGCCCCGCTGCGCGCGTCGGCGCGCCAGTTCGTGGCCGCCAGGCTGGACGCGCACCGGCGCCATATCGAGCAATACGGCATCGACTTGCCGGAAATCCTGAACTGGCGCTGGAACGGGCCCGGCGCCGGGCCCGATGGCGCCGCGCGCGCGCCATGACGGCACGCCGGCGCGTCCCGTGGCTATGGCCGCTCATCGGTGTCGGGGGCGGGTGCTGCGCTATCGGACACCTGCTGCGCCGGGGCGTCCAGGTTCGCCAGCACCATGGCGGCCTTGACGGCTTGCTGCATGGCCCGGCGCGCCAGGCTGCAGCATTCCAGCAGCGCTTCCATGGCCGCGATCTCGAGCGCGCCGCTGGCGCCGGCTTGCAGCAACTGCGCCTTGAGGGCCTGGTAGGACGCTTCGGCCTGGTCCAGGCTGGCCTGCAGCGCGGCGGCGCTGGCGCCGTGCGCGAGCGCCGCGGTGCACACCAGATCGACCTGCGCCAGCCAGCGCTGCACCGGCTGCGTGCCGGTGCCGCCGGAGCGCAGCGGCGCCGAGGCGGCGGCCAGGGCATGGGCGAGCTGGCCCACGCTGGCGTAGTAGCGCAGGACGCGCAGCAGCCGCGACAGCTTGAGGGAGGTGGCGGCGTTCATGGACGAGCGGCTCAGGTCGGTGACGAATTTGCCGATGGTCAGCTTCAAGGTGTCGACAAGCCGGGCGCGGCGGTCGGCCTCGGCCATTGCCGGGCCGGCCATGGCGCCGCGCAGCAGCTCCAGCGCCAGCACGCCCATCCGTTCCAGCTCGCGCGCAAGGGCAATGACGGCCAGGTCCGGCACGGCCACCAGATTCCGGTCCAGGTATTGCGCCCGCGCCAGGTCTTCCCCGGCCGGGCGGAAGCGCCCTTCCAGGAAGCGCGTCAGGCGCCCGGCCAGCGGCCACATCAACAATACCCCGAGCAGGTTGAAGGTGGTATGAAACAGCGCCAGCGTGGTGCCGGGCGCCGCCTGCATGGCCAGCAGGTCGCGCAGCGCGATAATGCCATCGAGCAGCCAGGGCAGGATCAACAGCGCAAGCACGCCCGTCAGCAGGTTGAACAGGACATGCGCGGCGGCCGCGCGGCGCGCATTCACGGTGGCCCCGGCCGCGGCGATGATCGCGGTCACCGTCGTGCCCAGGTTGGCGCCGATGACGACGGCGGCGGCCGCCTCGAGCGGCAGCAGGGCGCCCTGTGCCGCCGTCAGCGCCACCGCCAGCGCCGCGCTGGACGATTGCATCAGCACTGTCAGCACCAGGCCGGCAAGGACATGCAGCACGACACCGGCCACGCCGCCGCTGGCCGGCAGCACGAACTGGCTGGCGATGCCGGTGAACCCGCTTTTCAGGATATCGATGCCGAGGAACAGAATGCCGAACCCGGCCAGCGTCATGCCCAGCGCGCCACGGCGGCTTCCTTGTCCGGTCAGGTGCAGCAGCATGCCGGCGCCGACCAGCGGCAAGGCCGCCGCTTCGATCTTGAATCCCATTCCCGCCGCGGCGACCAGCCAGCCGGTCATGGTGGTGCCGACATTGGCGCCGAACAGCACCCACAGGGCCTGGCCCAGGGTGAGCAGGCCGGCATTGACGAAGCCGATGGCCGCCACCGTCACGGCGCTGGACGATTGCACCACCGATGTGACCAGGATACCGGAAGCAAGGCCGCGCCAGCGCGTCCTGGTGGCATTGGCCAGGATGCGTTCGAGCGCCGGGCCGGCCGCCGTTTTCATGCCATCGGTCATGAGCCACATGCCCAGCAAAAATAGGCCGAGGCCGCCGATGAGAGTGCCGAACATGCCGCTTGCGATCATGGATTTGGAAATAGAAATTAATTTCCAGCATATTCGCAGGGTTCAACCGCTTTGTGCAAGCGCCGTCGGTGCCTGCATCACAACTGAAGGATCATGCGATGACATTGCCCGCCGATAAAGCCGATAAACAGTGGCATGCCATGCCCGCGGCCCAGGTTCTTGAACAATTGCACGCCGACCCGGCCGGCCTGAGCATGGAGGAGGCCGCGCACAGGTATGCGCGCTTGGGGCCGAACCGCATGCCGGCGCCGGTCAAGCCCGGCCGCTTGATGGTATTCCTGCGCCAGTTCAACAACGCCCTGATCTATGTGCTGATCGCCTGCGCCGCGATCACCGCCTTGTTGCAGCACTGGATCGACAGCGCCGTCATTGTCGCGGTCGTGCTGGTCAACGCGGTCATCGGCTTCGCCCAGGAAGGCAAGACGGAAAAGGCGATGGACGCGATCCGCCAGATGCTCGCGCCGGTGGCGACCGTGCTGCGCGGCGGCGAGCGCATGAGCGTGCCGGGGGAAGCGCTGGTCGCGGGCGACATCGTGCTGGTGGAAGCGGGCGACAAGGTGCCCGCGGACCTGCGCCTGCTCTCGGCCCATGGCGTGTCGGTGCAGGAAGCGATCCTGACGGGCGAATCGGCAACGGTCGACAAGCAGTGCGGCCCCGTGGCCGCCGGCGCGGCCCTGGGCGAGCGCAGCTGCATGCTGTTTTCCGGCACCATCGTCGCCACCGGCCAGGGCCACGGGCTGGTGGTGGCCACCGGAGCGCAGACCCAGATCGGCCATATCAGCGGCATGCTCACCGGGGTCGAGCAGCTGGCCACGCCCCTGGTGGAACAGATGAACGTGCTCTCCAGGTGGCTGACCGCCCTGATCCTGCTGATCGCCGGCTTGCTGCTGCTGTACGGCTATTTCGTCGGCCACCATGATTTCGGCGAGATTTTCATGGTCGTCGTGGGCTTGTCGGTGGCGGCCATTCCGGAAGGCTTGCCGGCCGTGATGACCATTACCCTGGCCATCGGCGTGCAGGCCATGGCGCGCCGCAACGCCATCGTGCGGCGCCTCCCGGCCATCGAAGCGATCGGCTCGGTCTCGGTGATCTGCACCGACAAGACCGGCACCCTGACCCGCAATGAAATGGTGGTGGCCTCGGTCATCACGGACGGGCACGTGTTTTCCCTGGACGGCGACGGCTACGCGCCGACCGGCGTGTTGCGGCTCGATGCGGCCCAGGTCGACGCCGCCGAATATGCGGTCCTCGATGAACTGGCCAGGGCCGCGGCGCTGTGCAACGACGCCGCGCTCACGTGCCGCGACGATGCCTGGACGGTGGAAGGGGACCCGATGGAAGGCGCCTTGCTGGCGTTCGCGGGCAAGCTCGGGGTCGAGGTGCGCGCCGAGCGGCGCGCCTGGAGCCGTACCGATGCGATCGCCTTCGATGCCAGGCACCGCTTCATGGCGACCTTGCACCACGATCACGCGCATCATGCGACGGTGTACGTGAAAGGCGCGCCGGAGCGCATTGCCGGCATGTGCCGCGTCCAGCGCGCAGCCGGCGGCGCGAGCGTAGCGCTGGACCGGGCTTACTGGGAGCGCCAGGCCGAGGCGATTGCCGGCTGCGGACAGCGGGTGCTCGCGTTTGCCGCGCTGGCCGTACCGGACGACCAGACGGTGCTCGAGCATGGCGATGTCGAGGGCCGCCTCACCATGCTCGGGATGGTCGGGATGATCGATCCGCCGCGCCCGGAAGCGGTCGCCGCCATCGCGCAATGCCACCAGGCCGGCATCGCCGTGAAAATGATCACGGGCGACCATGCGAAAACGGCGGCGGCCATCGGCCGCCAGGTGGGGCTGCTCCATCACGGCCAGGTGCTCACCGGCGCCGACCTGGACAGCATGGACGACGCCGTGCTGCGCGGCGCCGTGATGGCCTGCGACATTTTCGCGCGCACCAGCCCGGAGCACAAACTGCGCCTGGTGATGGCGCTGCAGGCGCAAGGCATGAGCGTGGCCATGACCGGCGACGGGGTCAACGACGCTCCCGCGCTCAAGCGCGCCGATGCGGGTATCGCGATGGGACGCAAGGGCAGCGAGGCGGCCAAGGAGGCGGCCCAGCTGGTGCTGGCCGACGATAACTTCGCCTCCATCGTGGCGGCGGTGCGGGAAGGCCGGACCGTGTACGACAATATCAAGAAAGTCATCAGCTGGACCCTGCCGACCAACGCCGGCGAGGCGGCCACCATCGTCGTTGCGCTCCTGTTCGGCATGACACTGCCGGTGACGCCGATCCAGATCCTGTGGGTCAACCTGGTCACCGCCTCCACGCTCGGGGTCGCGCTGGCGTTCGAGCCGACCGAGGAGAACACCATGCGCCGCCCCCCGCGCAAGCGCAGCGAGCCGCTCATCGGCGCGGCGCTGGCATGGCACATCGTACTCGTCGCGCTGCTGTTCCTGGCGGGGGTGTTCGGCATCTTCAGCTACGCGCTCGAGCGCGCCTATCCGATTGAACTGGCCCGTACCATGGCGCTCAACACGCTGGTGGTGATGGAGATCTTCCACCTCTTTTTCATTCGTAACATTTACGGCACCTCGCTGACATGGAAGGCCGTGCGCGGCACCAGGGCGGTGTGGATCACGATCGGCATCGTCACCGTGGCGCAGTTCGGCATTACCTATCTGCCGCCCATGCAAGCGCTGTTCGGGACGCGCGCCATCGGCGTGCTCGACGGCATGCTGATTGTCGGCGTGGGCATCGCCCTGTTCGCCATCGTGGAAATCGAGAAGCAGATCCGCATCCGCCTGGCCGGCGCCGCGCAGCCGCTGCGCCAGGGTGGCGCCTAGCGCGCCCGGGCCACCTCGCGCACCTTTACCGTGGCGCCGTCGCGCACCAGGTACACGCCCATGCCGCCATCGTCGGCGCCGCTTTTTCCCGGCAGGGGGAACACGGCGCTGACCGGCACCCTGCGCACATTGTCCAGGCTGGTCGTGATGATGCGCACGTTGACGCGGTATGCCGGCGCCGCTGGCCGTGCCGCTGTCGAGCAGCGCGCGCGCCTGACGATGGCGCGCGCGATGGCCACGCGCTGCTGCTCGCCGCCGGACAGCCGGGCCGGGAAGTGGTCGCGGCGGGCCGCCAGGCCGACCATCCCGACTGCCTCGTCCACCGACATCGGCGCGCTGGCGATATCGAGTCCGTCGAGGAGATCGAGGAGCGTCGATTTGGCGCTGCCGGAGGCGCCCGGCAACACGATGAATTCGAGGTCGACGTCGCGCAGGGCGCGCACCGCGAGCTCTCCGGCGCCGTAGGTCTTGCACAGGCGACGGATGCGAAATACCGGCAGCGGCGGCTACGCGCCGCCATGGCCATCGCTCATGCCAGGCCCGCACTGCGCGCGAGGCCGGCACGCCGTGTACGGGCGCGGTTAGCGGTTAATGGGCCATCCAGAGCGGGATGGGCGAGGTGGCCAGCATGCTGCGCGTCATGCCGCCGAGCAAAATCTCGCGGAAGCGCGAGCGTCCGTAGGCGCCCATCACGATCAGGTCGGCATTCTTTCCGGCGGCAAACGCGAGCAGCGATTGCCCTTCGTCCGTGCCGGCGCCTTGCACCGCGACGTCGACCCGCACCCCGTGGCGCGCCAGGTACAGGGCGATGTCCGCGCCTGGTTCGGCGCCGTGCAGATCGCCCGCGCCGGCGGGGTCGAACACCACCAGGTCGACCTGCTGCGCGCGCTGCAGCATGGGAAGCGCGCTCGTGATCGCCCTGGCCGCCTCGGCGCTGGCATTCCATGCCACCGTGATGCGCTGGCCCAGGCTGTTGCCGGCCCCGCGCGCGGGCAGCACCAGCACCGGACGCACGGCGTTGAGCACGACATAGTCGGGAAAATCCGGACGCAGGCGCGGCAGGAATTCATCCGGCGCGCTCTGGCTGATGACCACCAGGTCGCAATAGCGCGCCTGCATGCTCATGCCCATGCCGGGTTCGTCGTCGACGCAGCGCCGTTCGATGGCGCTGGCGCCGGCCCGGCGCGCGGTCGTCTCGAACAGGTCGAGCGAGCGGTTCGCTTCGGCGCGCAGCTCGGCGACCGGCAGGCCGGCCACCTGAAGTCCGGCCTGCACGCCGCCGACCGGCAGCAGGAAGGCCGGCAGCCCCGTCATGGCGGCCCCTACCAGATGGGCATCGTTGAGCAGTGCCAGCCGGGCCGCGACGTCGCTGCGGTGGGCGCTGCGGGCAGTCTCGTCGACATGAACCAGGATCGTCTTGTACATGGTTGGTCCCTGATGAAGTGGATGGGTCGGCATCCAATGTAGGCGTTTCGCGGGCGGCTGGTAAATGATGTGCATCAAAATTCTGACAGCTATCCGCTCCGAGCGGGCCGCGCCGGACCGCCACGGCCGGTATCGGCGGGCCGGCGACGGGTGTTACTTTTCGAGTACTTCCTGGCAGGGCCGGCACATCCGAGCGGCCGGCTGCGCGCGCAAATTGTTTGAGCATTTGACGTGCATCAAGTTACGCCAGGGACGTAGGACGCGCGACACGCTACTGTGAGGCGGTTGAGTCCTTTTTAGTATTGGCAGTATTGGCAAACGGAGCCGCTATGGATAAGCAGGACCGATGTAACTTACCCATCACACTGATCGCGCCGGCGGCGCTGGCGCTCGACGCCGGCTTCCCGCCGCTGAGCATGGCACTGTTCGAGGTCTTGCTGCGGCGCCGTTCATGCCGCGACATCGCCGGCGGCGAACTGCATTTGTACCAGCTCTCGCGGCTGCTGTGGGCGGCATTCGGCATCAATCGCCCGGCGCAGGGCGGCCATACCGCGCCGCTGGCGCAGCACATGCGGGAAATCAGCGTCTACGTTGCCATGGCCAGCGGCCTGTACCGCTACGACGCACGCGCCCATGTGCTCTGCCCGGTCCTGGCCGAGGATATCCGCGCCGCCACCGGCGACCAGGCGTATGCCGCCACGGCGCCCGTCAATCTGATCTACGTGGCCGAATGCGATCCGGCGCCGGCGGCGTCGCGGGCCGAGCAGCAATTCCATGCCGCCCTCGACACCGGTTACATCAGCCAGAACGTCTACCTGTTCTGCGCCGCCGAAGGATTGGCGACGGTGGCGTGCAGCCGGCTCGACCGCGTCGCGCTGGCTGCCCGCATGCAGCTGCGGCCCGGCCAGGAAGTGATTCTCGCCCAGTCGCTGGGCCGTCCCGGTACCGAACGGGATCTGAATGCATGACACAGCGCGCCGTCATCGATCAACCCGGCGTCGATCAACCCGTTAATCCGATTGTAGGGAACAAGCCATGCGCCAAGACAAAATGACCACCAAGCTGCAGGAAGCGCTGTCCGATGCGCAAAGCCTGGCGGTGGGTAATGACAATCAGTATATCGAACCGGCCCACTTGCTGTCCGCCCTGTTGAACCAGGACGATGGCGCCGCGCGCTCGCTGCTGCAGCGCGCCGGCGTGAACGTGGGCAGCCTGAG